>DAOVNU010000059.1 GCA_030630065.1 bacterium
ATTTCTCTCAAACCTCATTCTCTCTACTGGTTCTTCTTAGAGAAAAATAAAAATGTTTTAGCATATGGAGGCAATCCCTCTCCTACGGGAACGGTGCCTCTCTACAAACCCTTTGAGAAATTCCATTGGCTCACAGAAGGCTGGAATTTCTCAGTTAAATTTAAGCCAGAGCAATACCCCTATGGTCCGGAAAATGTAATCTCCGGGATTTCACGACCAGAATCCTGGAGCAATATCTGGATTTCTAACTCAAAAAAACTTTACCACAAAACATTTTTCTTGACTTTAAAAAAGAGATTTCCATCAATACCCTTCACCTCACCTTTGCTACAAATCTTAATTCTCGCTACCTTTCGCCTCTAAAAGCGCCTGCTGAATGCGTCAGAGATTACACTCTTTTTTGTCAAAAGAAAGGGAAGTGGATTAAGATATTAAAGGTAACAGATAATTATCAGCGACATTGCAGACATTGATTTAAACCCACCATTAGTTCTTGCCTCTGTCTGAAAATCTCTGCCACCAATGGCTCTCCTGAAGTTAGGGTCTATGAGATAAGAGCGTATTAAGAGTTCTCCCTTCTTTTAGTTGACCTTCCTGATAGTAAGTAATATAATAATTCCTCTATAAGGAAAAATTTATAATGGCGATTGGGAGAATGAAAAAAATTACCCTCATTGGACCGGAGGATGAGGGGAAAAAAGTTACCGGATTCTTGCAGGAAACGGCTGTTCTGGAAATTACCCGGCTTAAAGAAGAAGTTGCCTTAAAGGAAGTGGTGCCGGGGAAGGTTTTGCAGGATGAGGAGCTGGCAAAAAGGTTAAAAAAACTTGATTATCTTGAGGAAACTCTCGCTCCGGAAAAGAAAGCTCCTCAGAAGATTCAACTTTCCCAAAAACAATTTTCAGATATTGCAAAAACCTTTGACCTAAATTCCTTTTACGAAAAGGTAAAAGAGCTTGATGCAAGAATAAAAAAAAGAAAAAATCTAAAAAAAAGGTTAAACAAATTAAAAGAGAGCCTTTCTTTAATTAAGGAACTTAAGGTCCCTCTCAACCAACTTGTTTCTACAACCTTCACCAAAATCGGTATCTATAAGATTCCTTCAATACAATTCAATGATTTAATTAAAGCAATTAATAAAAAAAGCCCGTATTTTTATTTAAAGATAATCAAACAGGATAAGAAAGAAAGTTTATTTCTCATCCTTTATCTTCAAGAGCAGGAAAAAGAATTTTTGTCACTTTTAGCCAAATACAATGCGGATTTACAGAAATTTCCTCCTTTTCATTCAACGGCAGCAGAAATTCTTTCCTGGATTGAAAAACGACTGGTCAAGAACGAGAAAGATACCCTGCAACTGAGTGATGAAATGAAAAAATTTGCCCGGGAGAGAAATAAAATTTTAGTTCTTCTTGATTACTATTCATCCTTCAAAGAGCAGGAGAATATTCAGAGTTCTTTCGGACAAACCAAAAGCACTTTTGTTTTAACCGGTTGGATTACGGAAAGAGCATTGCTAAATTTGGGAAAATCATTAAAGGAAAAATTTCCTACCATTGCTCTTTACTCCCGCGAACCAAAAAAGGGGGAGGACGTGCCGACTATCTTTGAAAATAAACCTTTAATTGAGCCCTTTGAGGCGGTTACCGATTTATATGGCAGACCTCTATATCGGGGGGTAGACCCCAGTGGTTTTCTTTCTATCTTTTTTATTCTCTGCTTTGCCACCTGCCTTTCCGATAGCGGCTACGGTCTTCTTCTGGCCATTTTTTCCTTGATTATACTCAAGAAGATGCGTTTATCGGAGATGGGAAAGAGGTTATGCAAATTGTTTTTTTTCAGTGGTTTGGCTACGATTGTGGTTGGGGTAATAACCGGTAGTTGTTTTGGCGACCTTCTGGAGAGAGTGCCATTTTCTCCTTTAAAAAGGTTATGGGGAGTGATTGCCGTTTTTAATCCGGTCAAAAACGCTGATGATATGATGAAATTCTTTTACTTTGCGCTCTTGTTCGGCTATGTCCAGATTTCCTTCGGAGTACTGCTTAAATTAATGAGAGGCATTAAGGGTTATGGAATTGCCGGGCTCAAAGATTTTGCTCCTTTTTTAATCCAGTTGGGCTTGCCTCTCTGGATTCTTGCCTTTTTAGCTAAAAAAAGTGTCTTGCCGTTTTCCTTTTTGGGCGGTTTCTTTTTTTCCTGTTTGAGTTTTCTTTTGATTCTTGCTTTGGGTTTTGTCGTTTTTCGGCAATGCGTTGAGCAAAAAGGAATATTTATGAAACTTTTCTGGAGCGTATATTCTGTTTACGGAATGGTTGTGGGAAATCTTCTCTCCGATACCTTGAGTTATTCACGGCTTTTCGCGCTGGGGATGACTACCGCTCTTCTGGCGATAGTGATGAATCAATTGGTTTCCCTGGTGCTTCCCGTTCCCTATCTCGGTCTTGTTTTGGGATTAATTATCTTTTTCGGGGGGCATCTCTTTAATCTTGCTATTAATACTCTGGGGGCCTACGTTCATACCAGCAGGTTGCAATATCTGGAATTTTTTACCAAATTTTATGAAGCCGGGGGAAGGGTGTTTGAACCCTTCAGGATAGAAGGAAAATATACAATTATAGAGGGGTCAGGTCTCCGCATTTGACAAACGTAGTAGACGAGCTTGCTCGTCGGTCAACCAAGGTTGACTACTACATATAAATATTTTGTCAAATGTGGAGACCTGACCCCTTAAGAAAATGGCGAAGCGTGATTACTATGAGGTAGTGGGTGTTCCGAAAAATGCCGGTCTTGATGAGATTAAAAAGGCATATCGGAAACTTGCTTTGAAATATCATCCTGACCGCAATCCCGGGGACAAAGAGGCGGAGGAAAAATTTAAGGAAGCAACCGAGGCCTATGAGGTTTTGTCCGATTCCAAAAAAAGGGCTACATATGACCAGTTTGGTCATAGTGGTTTAGGCGGCGGTTTTGACTGGACCCAGGATTTTTCCCGGGTCAGAACCGATTTCGGTGATATTTTTGGTGACCTCTTCAGGGGGGGCTCTTTCTTCAGCAATTTCTTCGAAGAAGGATTCGGCGGAAGAACAAGTTATCAGGGCGGCTCTGACCTTCAGGTCAATCTTTCCGTTACCTTAAGGGAAGCGGCTGCCGGAACGGAAAAATATATTAATCTTACTCGCCTGGAGAAATGTCCTGTCTGTAACGGAACCGGAGCAAAAAAAGGAACCGGAAAAAAAACCTGCCCCCAATGTCAGGGAAGAGGTCAGGTAAGTCAATCTTTATTGGGTTTTGTCAGTTTTGCCAGCACCTGCCCGAGATGTAAAGGAAGCGGCGAAATTATTACCTCTCCCTGTCGCAACTGCAGAGGCACAGGCAGGGTTAGAAAAATACATAAAATAGCGGCAAAGATTCCTGCCGGAGTGACGCAGGGTTCGACCCTACGTCTTCAGGGAAGAGGTGATGTTGGGTTAAGAGGAGAGTCATCAGGTGATCTCTATATTCTCATTGCCGTGCAGGAAGATGAACTTTTCCGGCGCGAGGGAGATGATATTATCTGTGAGGTTCCGATTACCTTTGTTCAGGCGGCTTTAGGAGCGGAGATTGAGGTCCCCACCCTTTTTGGAAAGGTGGAGATGAAAATACCACCGGGAACCCAGAGCGGCAGAGTTTTTCGCCTGCGCTCTCAGGGAATTCCCAATCTCCACGGTTATGGAAAGGGAGACCAATTGGTCAGAATTTTGGTGGAAACACCGACAAATTTGGGCAAAGAAGAAAGAAAATTATTGGAGCAGTTTAAGGAAATTTCCAGTGTACGCGCTCATCCCCTCATACAAAAATTCTGGGAAAGGTTTAAACATAGATAAGGAGAAAAATGAAGAAAGAAAAATCAGAGATGGAGAGGAATTGGTTTTTAGTTGATGTCAAGAACAAAATTTTAGGGAGGATGGCGGTAAAAATCGCTACTGTTCTTATGGGGAAAAACAAGCCCACTTACGCTCCCGAAGCCGATAAAGGGGATTTTGTGGTGGTCATCAATGCGGAAAAGATTAAGGTTACCGGAAACAAGAAAAAGGATAAAGTTTACTATAAACATTCCGGTTATGCCGGCGGCTTAAAGAGCATTACCCTGGAAAGATTACAGGAGAAAAATCCGACGACAATAATTAAGATGGCGGTAAAAGGGATGCTGCCCAAGAATAGACTTCAGGCAAAGAGGATGAAACGACTAAAGGTTTATTCCGGAGACAAACATCCCCATCAGGCACAGAAGATAGAGTTATTAAAATAAGGAGGAACTATGCCTAAGATTTATATTATTGACGTTACCAATCGTGATGGGGTGCAGACCTCAAGATTGGGATTGGCAAAGTTGCAGAAAACCCTGCTCAACCTTTATCTCAATGAGATGGGGGTTTTTCAGAGTGAGGCGGGTTTCCCGGTAACCAGGCATGAGATTAATTACCTGAAAGGAAATCTGCGTCTGGTTGAAAAGAAAGTGCTTTCTCCCATCAGGATTTCCGGCTGGATGCGTGCCATCAGTGCCGATGTTAAGGAAACGTTCAAGAACGTGAAAATCAAGCATTTCAACCTTTCCATCTCCACCTCCAAACAGATGATTGTTGGTAAATTTCAAGGAAAAAAGAATGAAAAGGATATTTTAAAATTAATGGGAAATGCCGTAACATTGGCTAAAGAAAAAGGGGCAAAGTCAATCGGGGTGAATGCCGAAGATGCCTCCCGCACCGATATGGATTATTTGCTAAAATTTGCTTCTCTGGCTAAAGAGAAAGGGGCAGACCGCATTCGCTACTGCGATACGCTCGGATATGATTCTCCCTTTAGCATCTATGAAAGGGTTTACAAATTGGCAAAAGAGACAAAAATACCAATAGAAATTCACTGTCATAATGATTTAGGGATGGCGGTGGCTTGCAGTGTTGCCGGGGCAAAGGGAGCAATCGACGCCGGGGTTGATGCCTATATCAATACTACCGTCAATGGAATGGGGGAGAGAACCGGAAATGCCGATTTGGTCTCGGTGATTTTGGCGATACAGAAATCATCGGGTATTGCTGACAAATATAAACTTGACCGGAAAATTGATTTGAAAAAGGCCTGGAAATTGGCGCATTATGCCTCCTATGCTTTTGGTGTTCCCGTTCCGATTAATCAGGTTGGGGTGGGGGGCAATGCCTTTGCCCATGAGTCAGGGATTCACGTTGATGGTGCCCTAAAGGACCGAAGAAACTATGAACTCTATGATTTTGAGGAGTTAGGGAGGGGTAAACCGGAAATTGTTGAGACCGGAAGAATGATTACCCTCGGGGAATACAGCGGCATCAAGGGTTTCCGCAACATCTACGGAAAGTTGGAGATAGAGTTCAAAGACGATAAGGAGGCAAGAAAAATTCTGGAATTAGCCCGCTATGCCAACGTTCACACCCAGAAACCCCTTATCGAGGATGAATTGAAGTTTATTGCCCAATATCCGCAAGAGGCACGTCAGATTATGACCGTTGCCCCCTAAGGAGCATTGGAGGACTTCCCGTAGCCAACGGTAGGTTG
>DAOVNU010000113.1 GCA_030630065.1 bacterium
AAGGGAGACATCCTTATTTTAGGGTTAAATAGCGATTCTTCCCTAAGAAAACTGAAAGGAAAAGGAAGACCCTTAATTCCTCAAAAGGATAGAGCCGAAATCCTTGCCAATTTGGAATTTATTGATTACATTCTCATTTTCGATGAGTTAACCCCGCAAGAGGCAATCAGAGCAATCTCCCCCGATGTTCTGGTCAAAGGGGGCGACTACAAGAAAGGAGAGGTAATCGGCGGAAAGTTCGTAGAAGAAAAAGGCGGCAAGGTCATCATCGTTCCCTTCCTGAAAGGTCACTCCACCACCAAATTAATTAAAAAAATAAAGAAATTGTAAAAATTAAAGGAAATAGAGGATTGTTGGATAAGAAAAGATGAAGAGTTATCAGAGGATTATGGATGTGAATTTTAACAGGGCAAGGGAGGGATTGAGGGTATTGGAGGAGATTGCCCGATTCCTGCTGGATAATAGAGATATCACGAAGAGAATAAAGGAGATGCGGCATAAACTCTATTCTTTATTGAAAGAAAATGGTTATATTTTTAGCCGCAATATAAAAACAGATGTTGGCGCGGACTTGACCTTAAAGGAAGAAAACAGACGAGAGGATTATCTTTCTCTTGTTCAGGCAAATGCGCAGAGGGTGAGTGAGGCGTTAAGGGTGATGGAGGAGTTTGGTAAATTAAATGGAGAAATTTCCCAAAAAATAAAAGCCCTTCGTTTCCAGTTATATGAGATAGAAAAAGAGTTGTCTATCTTGATTCTTCCGCCTTTACCTGATTATCCCCTTTATGTGATTGTTGACCCGGAACAGAGAAAAAAGAATTTTCTTTCCTTTGTTGATGACTTGGTAGAAAATGGGGCAAAAATTATTCAACTGCGGGCAAAAAATTTAGCGGATAAGGATTTTTATTACCTGGGCAAGAAAATCAGAAAGATAACAGAAGGAAAATCAATTTTCATCATTAATGACAGAGTTGACCTGGCAATTTCTTTGAATGCCGACGGGCTTCATCTTGGGCAGGATGATTTACCGATTGAGGAAGCAAAGAAATTTTTTCCGGGAAGGATAATCGGCATTTCCTGTCATAATGAAAGGGACATATTTATTGCTAAAAAGCAGAATGTGAGTTATATTAGTATCGGTCCAATCTTTGAAACAAAGATAAAAAGGACTAAGAAGCCGGTTGGATTGAAGTTGATTGAAAGAGCAAGAGAAGAGGTTAATTCACCCATTGTAGCGATTGGTGGGATAGACGAAGAAAACATAAGGGAAGTTTTTAAAGCCGGGGCGGATTATGCCGCAGTAATTTCCTCTCTCGCCGGAAGCAAAGAACCAGGGAAGAAGTTGAAAAGATTGGTGAGGAAGGCAAAAAGTAAATGAGTATTTCGACAGTAATATTAAAAAAGATTGCTAAAGAGGAAGGAATTTCTCTGGGGCAATTGCAGGAATTGGTTACTTCAGGGAAGGTTACCATTGCCAAAAACAGGAAAACAAGAAACAAGAAATTCTGCGGCATCGGGAAATTCCTTTCCACGAAAGTGAATGCCAATATCGGCACCTCTTCCGAAAAACAGGACCTTAAGGAAGAATTAAAAAAATTAAAGGCGGCAACAGAGGCCGGAGCCGATACCGTGATGGATTTGTCTACCGGCGGCGACTTGAAAAAAATCAGAAAAGAGATTATCGCACAGTCATCTGTTCCGGTGGGCACCGTCCCCATCTATGAGGCGGCGATAAATGCCGCTGCGAAATATGGCACCATCACCAAAATGGACAAAAGCTTAATTCTGGATACGATCGAGCAGCAGGCAATTGACGGAGTGGACTTTATGACAGTGCATTCCGGGGTGACAGAGAAGGGTCTTGCGGCGATAAAAAAGGATGGCCGACTTACCAACATTGTCAGCCGCGGCGGTTCCTTTTTGGCGGTCTGGATGATTGCCAATAAAAAAGAAAATCCTCTCTGCGAATCATTTGACGAAGTAGTAAAAATTGCCGGAAAATACAACATTACTTTAAGTTTGGGAGACGGACTTCGTCCCGGCTCTATTGCCGATTCCACGGATAAGGCACAGATTGAGGAATTAACGACCATCGCAAAACAGGCAAATTATGCCGTTGAAAACGGAGTGAGCGTTTTTATTGAAGGACCAGGGCATATCCCCATTGATGAGATTGAAACAAACGTAAAGATGGCAAAAAATCTGTGCGGGGACTTGCCCCTTTATCTTCTCGGTCCTCTCGTCACCGACGTTGCTCCCGGGTATGACCATATTACAGCGGCTATTGGGGGAGCGATTGCGGCCTCTTTTGGCGCCGATTTTCTCTGCTTTGTCACTCCGGCGGAACATCTTAAACTTCCTGACGTGAAGGATATCAGGGAGGGGGTTATTGCGGCGCGCATTGCTGCTCACGTTGGGGATATTGCCAAAGGAGTGAGAGGAGCAAAGGACTGGGATAATGAAATTTCAAAATACCGTAATCTGCGCGACTGGAAAAAACAGGAACTTTTAAGTATCGACCCGGAAAGGTTCAGGGGGTATCATCAGGATAAATCAGCAATTTCGGATGTCTGCACGATGTGCGGTAAATATTGCGCATTGAAAATGGTAGAGAAATTATGGAGAAAAAGAAAGAATCAAAAAAGCAAGAACCAAAAAATTTAAAGGGTAATTTTGCCAAAGGGCTTATCTTCTGGTTGCTTTTAGGAGCTTTTCTCTTTACTCTCTTCAGGTACTCCGCTGTTGACGAAAAGAGTCAGAAAAAAATTAGTGACAGCGAGTTCTTTCAGAAGGTGGAAAGCGGAGAAATTAGCGGGAAGGTAACGATTAAAGGCAGCACCCAGGCAACGGGAAAGTTCATTAACGGGAAACTTAAAGACGGCACGAAATTCTCCACCTACACCGAAGACCCTGAGGTCTACGAATTCCTTAAAACAAGACCAAACATAAAAATCCATTCCCAGGCAGAGACAAAGTCAATCTGGCTGAATCTGCTCTATTCCGTCCTTCCCATCGTCCTCATTTTTGGCTTTTTATGGTTCTTCATTGCCCGTCAGGTAAGCAAAGGCGGAGACAAAGTACTTTCCTTCGGCAAAAGCAGGATTACCCCTTTATCGGAGAGTAAGGAAAAGATTACCTTTGCCGACGTTGCCGGCTTAAAGGAAGCAAAGGAGGAGTTAAAGGAAATTATTGAGTTTCTCAAGGACCCCAAGAAATTCCAGAGGTTAGGCGGGAAAATCCCCAAGGGGGTCTTGCTGATTGGGCCTCCGGGAACCGGAAAGACCCTTTTGGCCAAGGCGGTCAGCGGCGAGGCAGAAGTTCCCTTCCTTTCAATGAGCGGCTCGGACTTTGTGGAGATGTTCGTTGGCGTGGGAGCCGCCAGGGTGAGAGACCTTTTCCGCCAGGCGAAGAAGAGCGCTCCGGCAATTGTCTTTATCGATGAGATTGATGCGGTGGGACGACAGAGGTTTGCCGGTGTAGGTGGAGGGCATGATGAGCCGGAACAAACCTTGAATCAACGTCTGGTGGAGATGGACGGTTTTTCTACCGAAGAGGGTGTCATTCT
>DAOVNU010000119.1 GCA_030630065.1 bacterium
CACTGCCAAAGAGGACGATGGCCAGAAGGTTATCCTCATAAATCTTGAGCAATTCTTCTAAATAAGGCAAAAGAACCTTTTTTACTACTTCCGGTAATTTTTCGGTATTGATTAAGTTTTTAGCCATTTTTTGAAAAGTTAAGAGGGGAACAGTTTTTTTATTTCTGTTCCCCTCTAATAGTTATTTTTTTGGTTCAAAAACACGCCCCAAATTCATAGAAGCGCACTTTGGGCATTTCGGCATCATCATTTCAGGAGAAACCATTTCTCCTAACTTTGGCGGATGAATCGTAAAAATCTCTCCACAGTCCAAACACTTAATTGCTCGGTAGGCGGTTTTCTTTTTACACTTCGGGCACTTAACGGGAAAGGTTGTTCCAGTGGATATCTTCTGCTGAAAAACTGCTCCGCAACTTTCACATTTCAAATCAGCGGTGTAATAATATTTCTTGGGCATCGCCTGTTTGACAATGAAAGAAAGCGCCACAAGAATAATTATAATTAAAATTATTAAGGGAGCTTTGCTCTGTGCTGACGTTTGTGCAACCATTTCTTTCACCTCCTAAATTTTTGCTAAATTGTATCATAAATGATAAGATAAAGCAATGATTTTGAAAGGGAAAGTTCATAAATTCGGGAATGATGTCAATACCGACTATATTATCTCCGGAAGATACAAGTTTAAAAGTTTGGATATGCCGGAATTGGCTACCCACATCTTTGAGGATATCCGACCCGGCTTTTTCCGGGAAATAAGAAAGGGTGACTTTATCGTTGGCGGCAGAAATTTTGGTTGTGGTTCCAGTAGAGAGCAAGCGCCATTGGTGATTAAAGAAAGTGGGGTGACCGCTGTTTTGGCTGACTCATTTGCACGTATCTTCTTTCGCAACTGTATCAACGTTGGTCTTCTGGCGATTGAATGCAATACCAAAATGCTTAATTCCGGTGATGAGCTAAAAATTGATTTGAAAAGGAGTATCATTAAAAATTGCACCCGGAAAGAAGCATTAAAATTCAAAAAATTGCCTGAGATTATGCTTGGAATTCTTGAGGAAGGTGGGCTTGCCTCCTATCTGAGGAAAAATAAAAGGTTAGAGAGGAAAGGTTAAACCTATGGTTACAGTTGTATTAGGAACCCAGTGGGGTGATGAAGGGAAAGGGAAAATTATTGACTATCTGGCTAAAGATTGTGACATTGTGGCGCGGTATCAGGGAGGAGCCAACGCAGGGCATACCGTGATTGTCAACGATAAGAAGTTCGTCTTTCACCTTATTCCTTCGGGAATCCTTTACCCGGGTAAAATTTGTATTTTAGGTAATGGTGTAGTTATTGACCCGGGGAGCTTGCTTTCTGAAATTGCTAATTTGAAAAAAGGGGGAATTAAATTAAGCAAAAGATTTTTCATCAGCGGAAATGCGCATCTCACTCTTCCTTACCATAAGTTACTTGACAGAATAGAGGATAAAAAACGAGGCAAGAAAAAGTTGGGGACTACCGGTCGGGGAATTGGCACTACCTACACCGACAAGTATGCGCGCCTGGGAGTCAGAGTTGTTGATTTTCTTGATGAGAAGGTATTTAGAGAGAAGGTAAGGATAAGTTTAAAATTGAAGAATTATCTCCTTAAGGAATATTATAATTCAGAGGAAATTTATCATCTGGAAAAAATTTTAAAAGAATATCGGTTCTATCGCAAGAAAATACAAAAATATGTAATTAATACCTCTCTTTATCTTAACCAGGCAATCGAAAAGAAAAAAAGGGTTTTAGCCGAGGGAGCGCAAGGAACGTTTCTGGATATTGACTTCGGCACTTACCCTTACGTCACCGCTTCCAATCCTGTTGCCGGGGGTGCCTGCACCGGCTTGGGAATAGGACCGACAAAAGTGGGTAAGGTTATCGGTGTCGCCAAGGCCTATACCACCAGGGTGGGGAAGGGACCTTTTCCTACCGAGATAAAGGGTGAATTTGGTGAGAAAATGAGAAGTTTAGGTAATGAGTTTGGAGCAACCACCGGGAGACCGAGGCGCTGTGGCTGGTTTGATGCTGTTTTGGTAAAGCAGGCAGGCATCATTAATGGTTTAAGCAGTTTAGCCATAACCAAATTGGACGTTTTAAACAGTTTAAGCAGAATTAAAATTGCGGTTGGGTATTCCTATAAAAATAAAAAAATTAAAGAGTTTCCTGACGCTGATAATATCTTTTCTCACTGCCAGCCCATTTATAAAGAGATGCCGGGATGGAAAGAAGACATCTCTAAAATCAAAAAGTATAGAGACCTTCCGCAAAAAACCAAAAACTATTTGCGCAGAATTGAGGAACTAACAGAGGTGAAAATTTCCCTTATTTCTATCGGTCCCGGGCGGCAGGAGACCATATGTCTGTCAAAATAAAATTCAATAACCCTTTTTCTACCAAAGGTAATTGGTATAAAGGCAATCTGCATACGCATACGACAAATTCTGACGGAGGACTTTCTCCGGAAGATGTAATTTCTTCATACTGCAGAAAAGGATATGATTTTCTGGTTATTACCGACCATAATAAATTAACCGATGATGAAAATCTCCGAAAAGAAAATCTGTATTTAATACCCGGGGAGGAAATAGATGGAGGGAAATCTGCAGTAGGCACTTCTTTCCACATCGTTGCCCTAAATATAAAAAAAGAAATACTGTTTGCCAATAAAGAAGAAATTACGGCTCAGGAAATCATTGACCGCATCAAAGAGGAGAAGGGGGAAGCCATTATCGCTCATCCTTATTGGTCGGGCTTAACCTTTGCCGATATTCTCCCCCTGAAAGGTTATTTAGGAATAGAGGTTTTTAATAGCGACTGTCTTTACGGCATCGGGAAGGGTGAGTCCTCGGTGCACTGGGATAATCTTTTAACAGAAAATAAAGAAATTTTTGGTTTTGCGGTGGATGACACTCATCACTATTCTGACCAGGAATACCGTCCAATGGATATGGGAAAGGGCTGGATAATGGTCAAAGCATTAAATAAAAAAGCGATAATGGATTCCATTAAAAAAGGATTATTTTATTCGTCTTCCGGCCCTATAATCAAAAATTTATCCCTTAAAGAAAAAACAATAAAGGTTGAAACCTCACCTGTTTCTTCCATCACCTTTCTTGCTTCTCCCGCCAAAGGAAAAAGATTAACTGCCCCATCTACCATCATTCAGGGGGAATACGAAATTAAAGGAAACGAGAAATACATCAGAATTGAATGTGTGGATATCCAGGGCAGAAAGGCCTGGACCAATCCTTTGTTTTTAGGGGCTTGATGACAAAATTTTTTAAATTTTTCTTATGCGTCCTGCTTATTTCTTTTTCTTCTCC
>DAOVNU010000156.1 GCA_030630065.1 bacterium
ACAAATCAGGATATTCCCTATTTTTGCCAACCGATTGATGATAAACCCAGCAACGTTTGCATTTTTGATATTCTGTGCGCTCAACCTTAATTCCAAACTTTTCTTTCTTCTCGGTTTTTAACTCTGCTATCAGAAGAATATTGGTTATCCCGGGGAAACTTCCTACGAATTTAATTGTTTCATCATCACTAACCGCAAGTATTACTTTTGCCTGCATACTGCTGCCAATAATTTTGTTGATTCTTGCCTCTTCTAATGCTTTCAAAATTTTTTTCCTTATTCCTAAGAATTTTTCCCAGCGGGAGAGTAATTTTTCGTCCGGCTCTTTTCTCTCCGGCCAGGGGAGAAGATGAATGCTCAAGGGGTAATTTTCCTTTTTAGGAAAGTTCTGCCAGACCTCCTCGGTAGTGAAGGAAAGAACAGGGGAAAGGATATTAAGCAGAATAATGGTAATCTGATAAATGGCGGTTTGGGCTGATTTTCTCTCCTTTGATTTTTTTCCATAGGTATATAACCTATCCTTTAAGATATCAAAATAGAAAGAGGAAAGTGTATCATTGCAGAAATTGTAAATGGTTGTAAAAACGTTGTGAAAATCAAAATTTTCGTAGTAATTTTCCGTTTTGTTTAGTGTTTCCCTTGCTTTTTCGATTGCCCAGGAATCAATCTCTAAAAGTTGCTGGTGAGGTATTTCATCTTTTCCGGGATTGAAATCAGAGAGATTCCCCAGAGAAAAACGGAAGGTATTACGTAAACTGCGGTAAGTGCCGATAAGGTGTTTTATAATTTCTTTTGAGATGTGAATGTCCGCCTGATAATCTTCGGAAGCGGCCCAAAGCCGAAGGATATCCGCCCCGTTCTTTCCAATAATTTCAAATGGTGTAATCACGTTGCCCCGGGATTTAGACATTTTTTTTCCTTCGGAATCGACAACAAAACCGTGGGTAAGCACGGTCTTGAAAGGAGCACTGTTCTTTGTTCCCACTGCAGTCAGCAAACTGGTCTGAAACCAACCCCGGTGCTGGTCAGAGCCCTCCAGGTAAAGGTCAGCCGGATACCGTAATTCCCCTCTTTTCTCTAAAACTGCCCTGTAACTTACCCCTGAGTCAAACCAGACGTCAAGGATATTATTTTCCTTGCTAAACTTGGTTGCTCCGCAATAAGGACATTTAAAATTTTCGGGAAGAATTTCCTTTGCAGGTCTGTCAAACCAGACGTCCGAACCGTTCTCTTCTACCTTTTCCCTGATTTTCTTAATTGTCTCTTCGGTAATAATCGGCTTTTTACATTTCTGGCAATAGAAAATAGGCAAAGGAACTCCCCAGTATCTCTGTCGTGAGAGGCACCAGTCGGGTCTATTTTCAATCATACTCTTGATTCTTTCTTTACCCTCTTTTGGTACCCAGATTACCTTCTCGATGATTGTTAGCAATCTTTTTCTTAAATCCTGGTGGTCTACCCTGAAGAACCACTGCTCAGTGGCTCTAAAAATGACCGGTTTTTTGCAGCGCCAGCAATGAGGATAGGAGTGGATAATTTCTTCTTCAAAGAAAAGAGATTTTTCTTGCGTTAGTTTTTCAACGATTAATTTGTTGGCAGCAAAAACATTAATTCCTTCAAATTCTTTTACTTCCTTTGTAAATCTTCCTTTTTCATCCACTGGAGAAAGAACAGGAAGATTGTATTTCAATCCTATTTTATAATCATCCTCCCCGTGGCCCGGAGCATTGTGGACACAACCGGTTCCCTCGGCGGAAGAAACAAAATTGGCTAAAATAATTGGAGAATTTCTTTTGATAAAAGGATGTGAATATTTTATTCCTTCAAGTTTTTTGCCTTTAATTTCTCCCAAAATTTCATAATTGCTGATTTTTGCCTTCTCCATCACCTCTTTCACCAAAATTTTGGCCAAGATTAAAACTTCGTTATTTACCTTTACCAATGCATATTCAAGGTCAGGATGAAGGGCAATGGCGGTGTTTGCCGGAAGGGTCCAGGGGGTTGTGGTCCAGATGAGAAAATAGGTGGGGAGTAGGGAGTGAGGAGTGGGGAGTAAGGTTAGAGATTCTTTGGCAACAGGGAACTTTACGTAGATGGAAGGAGAAGAATCATCCTGATATTCTACCTCGGCCTCGGCTAAAGCGGTTTCGCATTGGGTACACCAGTAGATGGGCTTGAAGCCCTTATAGATATAACCTGCGGTAGCAAGTTTTCCGAAGGTATTAATAATCTCCGCTTCGTATTCTTTATTAAGGGTGAGATACGGCTTTTCCCAATCACCGAGAACACCCAATCGTTTGAATTCCTCTTTTTGAATTTCAACAAATTTCAAGGCAAAGTCAGCCGCTTTCTTGCGAAAATCAA
>DAOVNU010000139.1 GCA_030630065.1 bacterium
AAGAATATTTTTCGGAAGATCTCCTTGGATTATTTGGTAAGGAGGGGTCACTGATTTTTGTGGTTTCTCTCATTGCCGTCGGCTTTCTTCTTTCTCTGGGATTTATCTTAAGAGAGAATTTTCTTTTCTTCCTTTCTTTATTCCGGAAAAGGCGCCTTGGGCAGGTTCTCCCACGAAGAAGGAGAAGAAAGTTTGTTCCTCAAATAAAGAAAATTCGTTCCTCTCCTGAAAGAGAAAGAGCGCTCCCCTCAGGTGCACGGGATGGAGATTTCGTTTTGCCGCCTCTCTCCCTCTTAAAGGAGTCGCCTCCTGGCGATGAAAGAAAAAAATCCGATTTGGAAAGGTATGCTAAAGTTATTGAGGAGACGATTGCCGATTTTAACTTAGAGGTAGAGGTTACGGAAATCAGTCAGGGTCCGGTAGTGACAATGTATGAGTTGAAATTAGCGCCAGGCATTACTCCACGTCGGATTGTGGGGTTAGCCGATAACATTGCCATGGTTTTGAGAGCGCCAAACGTACGCATTATTGCCCCTCTTCCGGGAAAGTCAACGGTGGGAATAGAAGTGCCAAATAGAAAAGCAACGTTGGTTTGTCTCAAGGAAATTTTGCTTTCTGCGGAATTCAAAGCGCATACCTCTAAATTATATTTAGGTCTGGGAAAAGACATTCTGGACAAACCGCTTTTAGCGGACTTGAAGATGATGCCCCATCTTCTCATTGCCGGCGCTACCGGTTCGGGAAAAACGGTTTGTATTAATTCCCTTATTATCTCTCTTCTTTTCCAAAAGACGCCCGAGGAATTAAGGTTTTTGATGATTGACCCTAAAATGGTGGAACTAATCCCTTATAATAACATTCCTCATCTTCTTCTCCCGGTGATTACTAATAAGGAGAATTCTGTAAAGGCCTTAAAGTGGCTGGTCGGTGAAATGAAACACCGCTACAATCTTTTTTCGCAGCAAGCGGTCAGGAACATTGAAGCGTATAATAACCAGGAAAAGGAACGCCCTCTCTTTTATATTGTGGTCATTATTGATGAACTGGCGGACTTGATGCTGATTGCCCGGGATGAAATTGAAAATAGCATTATGCGGCTTTCCCAGTTGGCAAGAGCAACGGGAATTCATCTCATTTTAGCTACGCAGAGGCCATCGGTGAATGTGATTACCGGAGTGATTAAGGCGAATCTTCCTACTCGCATTTCATTCCAGGTTTCCTCTAAGGTTGATTCGCGCACGATTCTGGATATGAATGGAGCCGAAAAATTGTTGGGAAGAGGGGACATGCTTTTCCTTTCCTCCACGACTTATCGACCAATTCGGGCCCAGGGTAGTTTTGTTGCTGATGCTGAGATTGAGAGGGTCTGCAATTTTTTACGGAGTCAGGGAGAACCATCCTATTTCCTGGAAATTTTAGAGGAAGAGGAAAAAAGAATGGTTGAAGGGGAAAGAGACCCTCTTTTTGAAGAGGCGACGAAGATCGTTCTGGAAAAACGCTTGGCTTCCATATCCTATCTGCAAAGAAGGTTGCGGATCGGGTTCAATCGTGCTGCCCGACTTATTGAGGAGATGGAAGTAGAGGGTCTTGTAGGTCCCTACCGGGAGGGCAAACCAAGAGAGATACTATAAAGTGGAATTGACAGATAAGTGGGATGGGGCTACAATGTGAAAAAAGTTTATGGATGCTAAAGAACTTATAAATGCTCTTGATTATTTGGAAAGAGAGAAAGGGATTGACCGGGAGATTTTGATTAAATCCATTGAAAAAGGGCTCCTCTCTGTTTTCCGGAAGAGAGGCAATATACAAGACGGAACTACTCTTCACCTTGATGCGAAAACAGGAAAAATTGTTTTTTTAAATCAGGAAGGCGAGAAAATACCTTTTTCTGCTTTTCCCCTGAACCGCATTTCTGCCCAATCTGCCAAGCAGGTTATTATTCAACAATTACGGGAGGCGGAGAAGGACATATTATTCCAGGAGTTTAAAAAGAAAGAAGGGGAACTCGTAAGCGCCGTTGTAGAGAGATATGAACCAAAAGGGCTCCTGGTTGTTATTGGAAAGGCGGAGGCAATCTTTCCTCATGAGCATCTTTTGCCAAAGGAGCATTACCGCAGAGGGGAGAGAATCCTGGGTTATATCCTGGAGGTGATGAGGACGTCAAAAAGTCCTCCCATCATTCTTTCGCGAACGCACCCTGCTTTTATCAAAGTTTTATTCAGAAGTGAAATTCCCGAGGTAAGTGAAGGGATTATAGAGGTCAAGAATATCGCCAGATACCCGGGAGAATGTACTAAAATTGCCGTTTGTTCCAATAGCGAAAAGGTAGAACCGGTGGGAACCTGCATTGGTGTCAGAGGTTCCCGCATCAAGGTGATTCTTAAAGAATTAGGCGGAGAAAGGGTGGATGTCATCCGCTGGAATGAAAGCCCTGAGATTTTTATTGCCAACGCTCTCTCTCCCGCCAAATGTGAAAAGGTTAAACTGGACTCTGCCAAAAAAGAGGCATTAGTAATTCTTCCCGACGACCAACTCTCTTTAGCCATTGGGAAGAAGGGGCAAAACGTGAAGTTGGCGGCAAAACTCTCCGGTTATAAAATTGACGTTAAGAGTCATTCGTCGGTGGGAGAAAAGGTGTCGCCGGCAACTGTTGTCTTGCCGGGAATTGGGAAGAAAACTGCCGAATCATTAGTGAAAATAGGTCTTTCCTCGATTAAGGATCTGGCAAAAATAAAGGCCTCTATTCTTTTAAAAATTGAGGGGATTGGCAAAAAGAAAG
>DAOVNU010000209.1 GCA_030630065.1 bacterium
AATTTAAAGGTATCCTTGCCTAAAAACAGGTCCTGGCCGGTGGCGGTAATCAGGATAATACTATAGCGGAGAGAGTCGGCACCCACATTATTAATAATCTCCAGGGGGTCAATGGTATTACCCAGGGACTTGCTCATCTTTCTGCCTTTATTGTCTCTTACCACCCCGTGAATGTAGACATTAGAGAAAGGAATTTTTTCTTTAAACTCTATTCCTGCCATTACCATTCTAGCAACCCAGAAGAAAATAATGTCGGGAGCGGTTACCAAACTGTCTGTGGGATAAAAAGTTTTCAGGTCTTTTGTTTTCTCCGGCCAGCCCAGAGTAGAAAAAGGCCAGAGCCAGGAGGAGAACCAGGTGTCAAGAACGTCGGTTTCCCGAACCAAATCTTTTGAGCCGCAAACCGGACACTCTCTCGGTTTTTCCCGGGAAACAATTACATCTCCTTTCTTACAATAATAAACAGGCAGGCGATGTCCCCACCAGATTTGTCGGGAGATGCACCAATCCTGAATATTTTCCAGCCAGTTAAGATAAACCTTCCCCCAGCGCGCCGGATAGAATTTCGGTTTCCTTTTTTTTGCTTCCTTAAGCGCCTTTTCGGCTAAAGGTTTCATCCTCACAAACCATTGTTTGGAGAGATACGGTTCAATAACCGTACCACAGCGGTAGCAATGAGCCACACTATGATGATGCGCTTCCTTTTTTACAAAAAGATGAAGTTTTTCCAATTCCTCAACCGCTTTCTTTCTGCATTCAAAACGGTCAAGTCCGGCAAATTTCCCGGCTTCCTTATTCATCTTTCCCCTGGTATCCATAGCAATGACGGAGTCCAATTTTTTGTCTCTACCAATCAAAAAGTCATTAGGGTCATGCGCCGGGGTAACCTTGACCGCACCGGTGCCAAAATTTGGCTCAACCAAATAATGGGCAATTACGGGAATCTTTCTTTTGGTTAAAGGCAGAATCAATTCCTGACCAATAAAATCTTGATACCGTTTATCCCCGGGGTTAACCGCCACCGCGGTATCGCCGAACATCGTTTCCGGCCTGGTGGTAGCAATGGTCAAAAATTTCTTCCCCCGGGCAAAAGGATATTTAACATAGTAAAGGAACCCTTCCGCTTCTCTGTGTTCGGCCTCTTCATCGGAAAGTGCGGTTTCGCATCGCGGACACCAGTTGATAATGTAATTGCCCTGATAGATAAGATTCTTTTGGTAGAGGTGAATGAATGCCTTTGTTACTGATAGGGATAAGCCCTCA
Organism: bacterium; assembly: GCA_030630065.1. Taxonomy (GTDB): domain Bacteria; phylum Ratteibacteria; class UBA8468; order UBA8468; family UBA8468; genus DAOVNU01. Next base: position 1,264 of record DAOVNU010000209.1, read on the forward strand.
TCCATTGTAAACCGCTCCCTGCTCCAATCGCAGGATGCACCCAATCTTTTTAATTGCTCGGCGATACGACCGCCATAATTTCTTTTCCACTCCCATACCTTCTCTAAAAATTTCTCCCTTCCCAGATTATCCCTTTTAATGCCTTTCTTCAATAACATCTTCTCCACAACGTTCTGGGTGGCAATTCCGGCGTGGTCTGTCCCGGGCAGCCAGAGGCAATTAAAACCAGACATCCTTTTATAGCGGATAATAATA
>DAOVNU010000130.1 GCA_030630065.1 bacterium
ATAATTTACCCCTGTCGTTGTTTATGCTTTTTACCGTGACGAGGAGAGGTGCAAATCACACGTACCACTCCTTTTCTTTTCACAATCTTACACTGGGGACAAAATTTTTTTACCGAAGATCTTACTTTCATCTCAACCTCTCTACCTTATTTGTATTTCCCCTAAGAGTGAGGAATATTTCTGTAGCGGCATTTGGCAACGTATGAATGCCCGGACAGAGAGTTGCCTATAGCGAGCATCACTGCGAGCGTGCCGCCGAAGAAATGATTCCGAACTCCCTACAATCTTTTAATAATTCTTCCTCGCGTCAAGTCGTACGGAGAAAGTTCTACTTTTACCTTATCTCCCGGCAGAACTCTAATATAGTAAAGCCGCATTTTCCCGCTGATGTGTGCCAGAACCTTATAATCATTCTTCAATTCTACCCAGAAGAAAGCATTGGGCAATGCCTGAGTAACCACTCCGTCCATTAATATTGCTTTCTCCTTAACCATAATACGTAAGGACTTCCGGTCCATCCTTACTAATCAGGACCGTATCTTCAAAATGGGCAGACGGTTTACCGTCAACGGTCACCACCGTCCAACCATCCTTTAAGATTTTAATTTCTCTTTTTCCTATATTGACCATCGGCTCTATGGCAAAGACCATCCCCGACTTTAAAAAAGGACCCTGTCCCGGAGAACCAAAATTAGGGATTTCGGGTTCTTCATGTAATTCTTTGCCAACTCCATGACCAACAAACTCGCGCACTACAGAATAGCCCTTGTTTTTGGCATAACTCCCGATAGCGTACGATATATCGGAGAGGCGATTACCGACTACCATTTTCTTTATTCCTAAGTCCAAAGATTTTTTCGTTGCCTCCAGGAGACGTGAAACCTCGGATGAGATTTTACCCACCGCAAAGGTGCGCGTGGCATCGCCATAGTAATGATTAAAACATACTCCGACGTCAATACTGACAATATCTCCTTCCTTAAGTTTAAAAGAAGAAGGAATACCATGAACGACAACTTCATTAATAGAAGCGCAGATGGTTGCCGGATATCCCTGATAGCCCTTAAAAGCCGGCTCTGCCCCCTTCCGCCTAATAAAGTTAAAAGCCATTCTATCCAACTCCAACGTTGTTATCCCCGGACGAATCTCCTTTTCTAACATGGACAGAAGCTCCGAGGTTATATGTGAGGCCTGTCTTATTTTCTCAATCTCTTTTTTATTCTTGATGGGAATCATCCTTTATTTTTTCTTTAATTAAGTTAACTATTTCATCCAAAGAAAGCGAGCCATCTACACTCTCCAAAATTCCTTTTTCCTGATAATAACCGATAATTGGCCGTGCCTTCGTATGAAACAGAGCCAATCTTTCCTTTACTACGTCTTCCCGGTCATCTTCCCTTTGATAAAGAGGTCCTCCGCACCTGTCGCAAATTCCCTTTTTTTCCGGAGGGATATTGACTAAATGGTAAATTGCCCCACAGTTCCTACAAATTCTTCTGTTAGAAAGTCGTTTGATTAGAAAATCATCATTGGCTTTTAAATTAACAACGTAGTAAGAATTATTATTCATCGCATCTTCCAATTTTTTTACCTGATTAAAGGTTCGCGGAAATCCGTCAAGGATAAAGCCACCTTTCAAACGGGAAATTTCTTCCCGCATCATCTTGATTATTATTTCATCAGGAACAAGAGCACCCTTTTCCATAAATGATTTGGCTTTACAGCCCAGCTCCGTTGCTTCTTTTACATTCCTTCGCAGAATGTCACCCGTAGAAACCAGAGGAATTTTTAAAGCCCTACTCAAAAGATTTCCAATTGTCCCCTTTCCAACCCCCGGCGCTCCAAAAAGAATAATAACCATTATTACTTTTTCTTTCCTACCACTTTCTCTCTTATGACTTTTGCATTGCGAGGAATGTTTTCCGCAGCGTGCCTTCATGACGACGAAGCGGGCACGGTGTCCGCCATTGTTCATTGGCGGACGAGCGAGGAGGAATGAGAGTGAAGATTTCCTCGCCGGGGAAATCGAGCGTGCCGCAAGGGAAACTTCCGAGCAAAAATGCAAAAGTCATCATCTTATCTTCATCTTCTTCATAAATCCCTGATAATGACGCATAAGCAAATGGGACTCAATCTGCCGCATCGTCTCAATGATTACCGCAACAATAATCAACAAACCAATCCCGCCAAACAAACTGGCAACCAAATAGGGAACCTTTAACCAGTTCATCATAACATAAGGAAAGATAGCAATGGCAACTAAAAAGAGGGAACCCGGCAGAGTTAACCTTGTCAAAATTCTCTCCAGGAAGTTTGCCGTAGGTTTCCCCGGCCGCACTCCGGCAATAAAGCCACCATACTTGCGTAAATCATCGGCTACGTTATCAGAGTTAAAGTTAATTGCCGCATAGAAATAACAGAAAAAAACGGTCAGCCCTGCATAAAAAAATGTATAAAGAGGGGCACCGGGGTTTAGCCAATCAGAGATTCTGCGCACAAAATCAACCTTGGCAAATCTTAACATTGTTGCCGGAAGCATCAGAATAGCCGTAGCAAAGATTAAAGGAATGACCCCCCCCTGATTAATTTTAATCGGAAGGTAAGTAGATTGACCCCCATATACCTTCCTGCCGATGACCCGCTTGGCATACTGGACAGAAATTCTCCTTTCTCCTTCAACAAGAAGGATGGTAGCCGCCACTACAAGTCCAATCAAGATAATCATCAGAAAAATGGTAGGACCGGCTAATTGTCCCGAGCGATAAAGCATCCCAACCTGTTTGGAGGCCGACGGGTACCGGGAAAGGATTCCGACGGTAATGATTAAAGAAATACCATTACCAATCCCTTTCTCCGTGATTTGTTCTCCTAACCACATCAAAAAGACGGTACCGGTAGTAAGAGTGATTACCGTAATGATGCGAAAGAACCACCCCGGCTGGGAAACCATCACCACTCCCTCAAAATTGTTGGGATTTTCCAACCAGAAAGAAATTGCCAGACCCTGA
>DAOVNU010000144.1 GCA_030630065.1 bacterium
AAAGTATATGGTGGTCAGCACCCACAAGCAGTCGCATAAAGTGCGGTACAACCAACCCCACAAAACCAATCATTCCCGATATGGAAACAACCGCACCGGTGAGCAAAGAGGCAAGAACAAAAAGAAATTTTTTGGTTCTTTCAACATTAATCCCCAGATGCAACGCCTCCTCCTCCCCTAAAGAAAAGGCATTAAGAGTATGGGCAAAAAAGAATGAGAGGATTACACCTGAAGTAGATAAGGCAATAACCAATTTTACCAAAAGAATATTGCTTTCTTCCAAAGAGCCCATTATCCAGAAAAAAATGCTATGGAGTTCGGTCACATTAGCCAGAGCCATAATCAGAGTGATTAAAGATGAGGAAAAGAAACTGACCATCACCCCGATCAGTAAAAGGATAGAAACCCTCAAAAAACCTCTCCGACTGGCAAGAAAATAGACGGCAATTATGGCTAAAATGGCTCCCAGCATTCCGGCTAAAGGAGCAATAAAATGTAAACCAAGAATAATACTCAAAGTTACTCCCAATCCTGCTCCTCCTGAAACACCTAAGGTATAGGGACCAACGAGAGGATTGCGAAACATTCCTTGAAAGATTACTCCGGCTACAGCCAAAGTACCTCCTACAAATACAGCCAGAAGAATACGGGGAAGGCGAATGTGGAAAAGAATGGTAGATTCGGTTCCTTTCTGAGAACCGAAAATAAAAGAAATGATTTTTGCCAAAGAGATTCTATCCGCCCCTACACTCAGGGAAAAGAAGATTGAGAGCAAAAGAATTCCGAGTAGAGCCAAGAGCCAGATTAACCACTGCTTCAATTTCTTATTCATTGTCATTCCTCAAAGATTTCCGGATGAATCCTTTTTGCCAACTCAGGAAGACCTCTAAGAATCAAATTGGGAGATGGAATGGTAATCATCTGTGAGCTAATGTCGTCATAAATGCGATTATTCAAAACAGCGGAAACATTCTGCCAGCCATTTCTCTTTTTTAATGTTTTCCTGTCATAACCTTTTCCCATATCAGGCAGGATAATCACTTCAGGATTTTTACTGAGGATAAATTCAGCCGATACACGGGGATATGGCTTATCAATCTTGTAGGCAATGTTCTCTCCCCCGGCAATTTCAATCAGTTCATTAATGAATGAGTCCCTTCCGCAGGTAAAAATAGGCTTATATCCTATTTCCACATAGACGCGAAGTCGGAGAAGAGAAGCAGTTTTTGTTCTTATCTGCTCAATTTTTCTTTGCATTCTTCGAACAAGAAGATTCGCTTTTTCCTGCTTTCCGCAGACCTCCCCGATTTTCCTTATTTCAAGAAGAAGTTCTTTTATTCCCTTTTCTTCAAAGACCTCCACGGCTATTCCTAATTTCCTGAGGGTTTTTACTGTTTGCCTCTGACCTACATAATCGGTGGCAAGCACCAGGTCAGGAGAAAGAGCAACGATCTTCTCTAAACTTGGTTTCATATAGAATCCGACCTTTTCTACATCCTTTACTTCCTTAAGATAATCGGAAGAGGTGGTTACTCCCACAATCTTATCCTTTAATCCTAAATTAATTAAGGTCTCAGTAAACCCGGGTGCCAGAGAAACAATTCGCTGAGGAACTTTTTCTTCTTTCTTATTGCCGATTAATACCAATAGAATTAAGAAAAACAAAATAGATTTAATAATTTTCATAAAAATAAAAAAACCCTTGACGCAATAATTTTGTCAAGGGCTGCACCCTGATTTCTTTACCCTTTTTCTTTCCGCGAAGAAAAAAAGAATTTTTACTCAGAAAGAGTTTTACCCAGGCAGGTCTTCTGACTCAGAACATCAAACCTACTTACTCACCTTCCCATCCACCTCTGGCAGACAGTGGTATTTTGAGCTTTCGTAGTTCTTTACAGCGCCGGGAGCGTGTCCGCTTTACGGACTTCCCTTAACCTGGATGTTTTAATTATACTATCTTCCTTTATAAAATGTCAATAATGCCCTAAACCGGGGCGAGTGAGACAAGCAGTTCCCAGCATCCCATTCTTTACCTTGAAGATGGAAGGCCATTTATCCTCCCATTCTTTATTAGCAACTGGGCAGTACTGCCGACCATTACCCTCAATCGCCGCTACCCTGGGAACACGCGCGCAAAGACCCGCAGAATGCAGGAAAGAGGCGCCCACCAGAGTTAAATCCTGAACACAGAGGAAGAGGTTATATTTTAATGCAGCCGCTCCCATCAGCAATGCCTGGGATTGCCCCTTGCAGGTTTTAAGGGCTACACCACTGTAGCCCAATTCCATCGCTAATTGCAGATGTTCAAGGTCCACCAAGGCCTCATCGATTACTACCGGTTTGATTTTTGCGGCTTGATGCATCTTATTCTCCAGATGTTCTTTCAGATACCTGGAGGTTGGCTGTTCAATGTATTGAATTCTCGCAAAACATTCCTTCGAATTCTCTTTAATTCTATTCAGAAAATCAATTAAATATTCCACATTGGAACATTTCTCATTAAAGTCGGCACTGTAATACCAGGCATCCACATTCCGTTTGCTCTGGGTCTCCTGGCAAACCTTATCAATAGATAAAACCCTTTCAATATCCCAATCAAGATTGTTACCATTCAACTTAATCTTAAGATGGGTAAGACCATCTGCCTCTATCCACTCGGGAAGGG
>DAOVNU010000165.1 GCA_030630065.1 bacterium
TATTACATAATCTGCCGCATCATCTCATCACCGCTTTTAAGACAACCCTGGAGGGGTTACGCTATTCCACGCTACTTCTTAACCTGCTTGATGCTTCCAGTCCTCTCATTGAACAGCAGAATGAGACCGCTCTTTCTACACTGGAGGACTTAGAGATTGAAGAGAAACCAATCCTTACCGTCCTCAATAAGAAGGACCTGATTAATGAATTTCTTCTAAAAAGATTGAAAAGAAGATTCCCTGATGGTATATTTATCTCTGCAATCACCGGTGAAGGGTTAACCGACTTAAAGAGAAAAATAGCAAACAGTTTATGATAAAGAGGATTGCTACCGTTCTAAAACGTTATCAGAGTTTCTTGATTACCTCACATATCAACCCGGATGGGGATAGTATTGGCAGTCAGATTGCCCTTGCTCTCATATTAAAAAAAATGAAGAAAAAAGTGGCAATCATTAATGAAAACCCTGTGCCTCGGATTTATCAGTTTCTGCCCCATAGCAATATGATTGCCACGTCGTCCGCCTCAGGCGGACTCCTCGCAATGACACAAAATTTTCAGGTTGCCATCGTCCTTGACTGCGGCAATTTAGAAAGGGTTGGAAAGGTTATCTCCCTGATTTCAAAATTCAAAATTCTCATTAACATTGACCATCATTCCGATAACACAAAATTTGGCAACCTTAACTGGGTTGACAAAAAGGCCAGCAGTGTTGCCGAACAAATTTTTTCTTTAAGCAGAATTTTGAAAATTTCCCTGAATAAGGAATTAGCAACTTTACTCTATACCGGGATTGCTACCGATACCGGCTCTTTTCAATACCATCTCTTGCCCACTACCCACAAAATTATTGCAACTTTAATCTCAAGAGGGGCAGTGCCAGAGGAAATTGCGGAAAATGTTTATCATAATCTGTCCTTTAATTCGCTTAAACTCTTTGGGCTTGCCCTTGCTACTTTGAAAGAAAGCAGGGCTCATCAAGTTTGCTGGATGAAGATTACCAAAGAGATGTATCAAAAAACAAAAAGTTCGGTAGAGGATACTGATAGTTTTAGCGATTTTCTCCAGCAGATTAAAGAGGCAAAAATTCTCTTTATCCTGAAAGAGATTTCAAAAAATAAAACAAAAGTGAGTTTTCGTTCTATTGGAAAAATTGACGTCCAAAAAATTGCCAAAAAGTTTGGCGGCGGTGGTCATCGCAATGCCGCCGGTGCCAGTTTGAATGAAGGAATAGAGAAAGCAGAAAAAATAATCCTGAAGGCGATTAAAATATGGATGGGTTGTTAAATATTAAGAAGCCGAAGGGGATTACCTCCTATGACGTTATCAGGTTCATCAAAAAGAATTTCCGTTTTAAGGAAAAAATCGGCCACAGCGGAACTCTGGACCCGGCAGCTTCCGGGGTGCTCCTTGTCTGCCTGGGAAAAGCAACAAAATTCTCCTCTCTACTGATGGCGCAGAAGAAGGAATATGAAGCAACTTTGAAACTGGGGATAAGAACCGATACCCTGGATGCAGAGGGTAAAATTCTCTCTAAAATAGATAATCTTTCGGTAAGAGAGGAAGAAATAAGAAAAGTTTTCTTCTCATTTAAAGGGGAAATAAAACAGGTTCCCCCCCTTTTTTCTGCTCTTAAATATCACGGCAAAAGGATGTATAAGATTGCCCGGGAAGGAAAGGATGTCCCCAGAAAAGCAAGAAGGATAAAAATTAGCGAGATAGAAATTAAAGAGATTAAAATTCCTTTCGTTTCTTTTCGGGTGGTTTGCTCTAAAGGGACCTATATGCGGGCAATCTGTCGGGATGTGGGGGAATTACTTGGCTGTGGTGCTTTCCAATCGGCTCTCATCAGAAAACGTATTGGTCCATTCTTGCTGAAAAATGCTCTTACCTTTGAAGAATTGAAGGAAAAAGGACTTTCCCAATCCCTGATTTCCATTCCCAAAGCTCTCTCCTTAATCGGAGATTTTAATAAATGAAACGACAGGGGCTTTTAATGCCGGAAATAAGACAGTTGTTAAAGAAAAGACGAATTGAGGAGATGAAAGCAGTACTTAAAGACCTTCATCCGGTTGATCTCGCTTCCATTTTAACCAATCTCAAGGATGAGGAGACAGTAGTGGTTTTTCGCCTTCTCCCCCAGGAACTTGCCCTGGA
>DAOVNU010000155.1 GCA_030630065.1 bacterium
AATCGGCGCCATCGTCCATAAGTATTTGGGGTTGATAATTGAAGACCTTTGCGATGTGCGCATAATAATCTTTAGCCGTCTCACCGCGATGGGCAAAAATATGAATTCCGTTTTTCGCTAAAAAGGCGGTCACATTATCATTGGTACTCAACGGATTTGAGGCACAAAGATAGACCTTCGCACCACCCGCTTTAAGAGTAAGGGCAAGATTAGCCGTTTCCGTAGTAACATGAAGACAAGCGCCTATTCTTAATCCCTTTAAAGGTTTATTTCTGGAAAAATCTTTTGTGATTATTGTTAACACCGGCATCTGCCTGGCTGCCCATTCAACTAATAATTTTCCTTTTCCGGCAAGTTTCAAATCCCTAATTTCGTAATCAATTTTCATTTTTAATAGTTAAATTTCTTTCTCAAAAATTTCTACGCTATCCTTCTTTTCCCAGGGGAAACCTTCCTCCTCCCGGCCAAAATGACCATAACAGGCAGTTTTCTTATAGATGGGGCGGAGAAGATTCAGATACTTAATAATTCCCAGCGGGGAAAGGTCGAAATTTTTCCTGATGATTTTCGTCAATTTATCTTCAGGAATTTTTCCGGTCCGTTTTGTATTGACCATAATGGAAACCGGTTCCTTCTCTCCGATTGCATAAGCAATCTGAATCTCACAGCGAGAGGCAACCTTTGCGGCAACAATATTTTTTGCTAAATATCGGGCAAAATAGGAAGCAGAGCGGTCTACCTTGCTCGGGTCCTTTCCGGAAAAACACCCTCCCCCATGGCTGCCCACACCACCATAAGTATCCACAATAATTTTTCTTCCCGTGACTCCGGTATCTCCCTGCGGTCCCCCGATAACAAAACTTCCCGTAGGGTTAATATAGATTTTCAAATCTTTCTCCATCAGAGAAGCCGGGATAATTGGCTTAATGACGGATTCGATTAAATCATCTCTGATTTTCTTCTGTTTGATTTCAGGATTATGCTGGGCGGAAAGGACAACCGACTCCACCCCGATTGGTTTTCCACTTTCATAGAGAACGGTAACCTGAGACTTTCCATCGGGACGAAGATAATCAAGAATCCTTTTCTTTCTTACCTCAGCCAATCTTTTTACCAATTTATGGGCAAGCATAATCGGCAAAGGCATTAACTCAGGTGTCTCATCAGTAGCGTAACCAAACATCATTCCCTGGTCCCCTGCTCCCCCTTTATCCACACCGAGAGCAATATCCGGGGACTGTTCCTGAATAGAGGTAATCACTGAACTTGCATCACTATTAAATCCAAAGGCAGGGTCAGTATAGCCAACCTCCTTAATCAGGTCTCGTACCACCCTGGGAACGTTAACATAACAGTTTGTGGTAATCTCCCCGGCGACAAAAACCAACCCACGGCTTACCATCGTCTCACAGGCAACCCGTCCTTTTTTATCCTGGTTTAAGACCTCGTCAAGGATGCTATCGGAAATTTGGTCACAAACCTTGTCCGGATGTCCTTCGGTTACCGATTCCGAAGTAAACAGATATTTTCCTTGTGCCGTCATTTTTTACTTAATTTTTTCTTTAAAAGGGTTATTCTTTCCACTGGGGTGGGGTCAACCTTATTCAAAACACCCAGATAAAAACTAACCCAATCACCAAGGCAAAGAGCAGAGAAATTTCTGGCCAAGACGCTCTTCCCCATAGTATTTATCTTTAAAATTCCATCCGGGTATTTGGAAATCAATGATTTGGTAATTTTCATCCGGCTCTTCACTCTTTGATGGTCTCCTTTATCCATCAGGAAAACCACAAAGAACTTTTTTAAAATCTCTCCGGGATTATTCCAGGCCATAATCTCATTGTGGTTCATTTCAGGGAAGAGATTCCTTCCGGAGAACTGTTTGCTATTCTCCGCCAGTTGTGTTTGAAAACGCAGAGCAACGGCAGACAAGCGGTTAGAGGCATAGACAATCGGTATTTTCCCTTCTAATTTAAGGGCAATTTTTTTTGCTTGATTTTGTCCGAGAGTAATGTTTGGGGACAATTCCTTCTTCAGTTTAATCAGGAGCGATAGAGTTTCTTTGACGTCCTTCTTTTTAGTATTAATTAAATTTAATCTTTGAAAAATTGTCAAAACAGAGAAAAAGAGAAAGCCAAGAGCGGTCCGGGGGGGAAACCCCTGCGGAATACAAAGAGAATAAACTTTATCACTCTTAGCCAATTTTGTCAATTCGCCACCGGAGCTAATCACAATAATCCTTGCTCCTTTTTTAACAGATTCCCTGTAAGAACTGATTGTCTCCTCTGTATTGCCGGAATAACTGATACAGAAAACCAACGTTTTTTTATCCACAAAACCGGGAAGGGTATAGTCACGATTCACT
>DAOVNU010000158.1 GCA_030630065.1 bacterium
ACAGAGAGGTTGAAATAGAATAAGGAAAAATGGAAAAGTTAAAATGCGGAGTTGTGGGCTTAGGACGGATTGGGTGGTGTAGTCATTGCAAGGAGATTGATGGGAGGGATGATACGGAACTCATCTGTGTCATAGACCCGGTTGCTGAGCGGCGAGAAGAAGCAATAAAAACATTTAAAACAAGGGCATTTCCTACAATGGAAGAAGCGATAAAGAATTTTCATTTAGACCTTTTGGTAATTGCTTCTCCCTCTAACTTTCATTTTGAGCAAACAATTAAAGCATTGAATAGCGGGATTAATGTTCTGGTAGAGAAACCAATGGCGGCAACCCTCGAAGAGGCAGATGAAATGATTGCAACATCAAAAAAGAAAGGGAAAGTTTTAGCGGTGAACCAGAAGCATCGTTTTATGGCTTATTATATTCAACTCAGGGAAATTTTGGATTCCGGGATTTTAGGTAAGGTTTACCGTATTCTCTACAGGAGTTATAGTTTCAGCCGCAGGAATGACTGGCAGAGCTTAAAGAGAATGGGAGGGGGCACGCTTAGCAATACCGGACCACACGGAGTTGATATGCTTCTGGGAATTCTGGGCGGCAAGGCAGAACTACTCTTTGCCGATTTACGTGAGATTGCTACCGTTGGTGATGCGGAAGACGTAGCAATTCTTCTTTTCAAAGGAGAGAATAACGAACTGGTTGAATTTGAATTGAACAGTGCCGCCGCCTTTCCGGTAGCCACCTGGTATATTATGGGAGATTGCGGAACACTTACTTACCAGAATGAAAGCTTCCAGATAAAATATTTTGACCCGGAAAAGTTAATGCCGCTTGCGGTTAATGATTCACTGGCGGTAGAAGGAAGAACCTATGATAATCAGGACCGTATCCCCTGGCAGGAAAAGGTTATTTCTCTTGATAAAAGTAAGGCGCTAAACCTTTATGACAATTTAGTTGCGGTGATTCGCGGTCAGGAAAAATTAAGAGTTCCCCTTGAAGATGTGCGGGAGCAGATTCGTCTTATAGAAAAGGCAAAAAGGTTTCCGGTTTTTATAAATTTGCCTGATAAATCAGGCAACTACCAATAAAATGAATATCTTTAATTTTAGTGAGGTAGAAAGGATATTGGTTCTGGGTGCGCACCCGGATGATGAGATTATTGGTCCCGGGGGCACAATCCACCGTTTCTCCCGCAAAGGAAAAAAAGTTTATGTGATTACCTGTACCTGCGGAGGGACGGCTGCTGATAGACCCGAGAAAATGAAATCGATGGTTGAAAAACGGCGCCGGGAAATGGAAAGCACCAACCGCATCTTCGGGATAACAAAAAGAATGATTTTAAACTATCAATCTCAGGAGGTTTACCGCGCCGCTTACGGAACGGACCAACTTCATCACCAATTGATAAAACTAATCAGAGAATACAAACCGGAACTTATCTTTACTCATTCCCGGGATAACCATCGCGACCACAATGCCGTTTACGCTATTACCCGGGAGTCCGTATTCCAGGCCTCGGAATCAATTTTAGGTTATTTAGGGAAGCCCTGGCCAATCGCTCCTATCTTTTATTACGGGGTGGAGCAGGAGTTGACCGAACCCAACCTAATCATTCAGATTAACAAAGAAGATTTAGAGGCAAAGATTAAGGCATTGGAAACGCAACTTTCGCAAACCAGGGAGGACTATTTAAAGCACTTCAAACAAATGGTGACCGCAAGGTCGCAGCTCTGGGGAGCAAAGTTCTTTGGTGCGGATAAATTAGCCGAGCCCTTTTACGTTAATTACCGTAGTCCAATCTTGATTGAGGAGTGAAAAATGGAGAGAATAAACATTATTAAAATTTCTGCCGATGCGGAGGAGATGGGAAGAATAGCCGCTTTTGATGTTTCTGAAGCAGTAAAAAAATATATTGACAAAAAGGGAAAAGTAAATATGGTTTTTGCCGCGGCTCCCTCCCAGGACATCTTCCTAACTTCATTGTCTGTAATAAATCTTGACTGGTCAAAGATTACCTGTTTTCATCTGGATGAATACGTTGACCTGCCGAGAAATCACCCGAATACCTTTGAGGTTTATTTGAACGAACATTTATTTAAAAAGGTAAAGCCCAAAAAGGTCTATTTTATTAAGGAACTAAAGGGAACTCCTGAAGAGGTATGCGCGCACTATGGGAAACTGATTAATGAAAACGAAATAGACATTGCCTGCATCGGAATCGGGGAGAATGGGCATATTGCTTTTAATGAACCCGGTTCTTTGATTGATGATGAAAAAGTTGTTAGGGTGATAACCATTAATGAGCAAGCGGTGCACCAACAATATAATGACTACAAAAATGACCCGGATAAAAACAAAAG
>DAOVNU010000177.1 GCA_030630065.1 bacterium
ATTCATCTTAAATAACAGAACTTGTTTTTTTTATTCCCTCAACAATTTTTTTCAATTCTTCCTCGCTTTGGTGTATCGCAATAGGGAAGAGCACCGCCCGATTAACTAAATTCTCGGTCTGTCCGTTCATTTCCAGATGAACTTCTTTCCCCTGGTAGGCAGATGGCTCAACGTTGGCAAAGTAATGCCAGTAGGCAAAGATGCCTGTCTCTATCCCTGCTTCATTGAGGGCTTTTTCAAATTTTTCCTTCTTTTCCCGGTTGGGAAGATAGAGAAAAAGGAAGGCACCGATATCTCCGTGGGGGTCAGGAATTTCCCGAAACTTTATTCCTTTAACAGAGGAGATTTCTTTCTTTAAATAGGTTTTATGAATTCTTTGTTGCTCAATGATGTAATCAAGTTTAGCAAGTTGCGCCAAACCTATTGCCGCTTGCAACTCTCCCATTCTATAATTGAATCCTAAATGTTTGCGGCTTTCTTTTCCACGTGAGGTATTTGGTCTATGGTCATGACCATGGTCATGATAATAAATGGATTTCTGATAGAGATTTTCCTCGTTGGTAATTACCATTCCTCCTTCACCAGTGGTAATTGTTTTTACATAGTCAAAACTGAAAGCGCCAATGTCTCCGATGGTGCCTAATTTTTTGTCTTTGTAAGAACCGCCGCAGGCCTCGGCGGTATCCTCAATTACGCTGATGTTATGTTTTCTGGCAATTGCCATAATCTCATCCATTTTTGCCGGGACCCCAAACATATGCACCGGAATAACCACCTTTGTTTTATCGGTAATCTTTCTCTCAAAATCCTTTGGCTCAAGATTAAGGGAATTATCTGCCTCTGCCAATACCGGAATGGCACCGGTTTCAACGATTGCCTCAATAGTAGCAATAAAGGTAAAGGCAGAGGTAATTACTTCATCGCCAGGTCCGATGTTAAGTGCAGCCAATGCTACCCTCACGGCAGCAGAACCCGAGGAGACAGCCAGCGCATATTTTACTCCAATGTATTGGGCGAATTTTTCTTCAAACTCGAATGTCTTAAAGATATTTTCTCTTCTTTTCTCAAATCCATAGCGGAAGAGAACCCCTCGTTTCATTACATCGGCTACTTGCACTTCTTCCTCTTTTCCAATCAATTCGTTCCCTGGCATTTTCTGGTCTCCTTTTTAATATGCCTCTTGATAAAGATTAATCGCATCCTTTAAACTGACCTTGCGCGGGTTGTTAACGATTGGCCCAGTAACCTTCATTGCTTCTTCTGCTAATGACGCAATGGCAGTTTTTGGTATTTGCAGGCCTTTTAGACGTTGGGTTATTTTTATTTTTTTAGACAATTTCTGAACAATGGCAACGGAATCCTCTGCCTTTTTTCCTCCCATCAATAAAGCTATCTGACGAAATTTTTCCGGATTACTTTTTAAATTAAAATCCATTATGTAAGGGAGTAGAAGTGCATTGGCTACACCGTGAGGGATATGGTAGATTCCTCCCAGAGGATAGGCAAGAGCGTGAGCAGCCCCTACACCGGCATTTGCCAGAGCGATACCGGCCAGGAAACTTCCCAGGAGCATTCCTTCTCTAACTTCAATGTTTTTTCCGTCCTTGACCGCTTTCAGTAAGTTTTTATTGATTAATTCAATTGCTCTGAAAGCAAAAATGTCAATGATGGGAGAACTGCTTTTTGAGGTGCAGGACTCGATTGCATGAGTTAAAGCATCCATTCCTGTGGAGGCAGTGACATCAGCGGGCAGGGAAAGAGTGAGAGAAGGGTCAAGAATGGCTAATTCGGCAAAGAGATAGGGGCTGTTAATACCTGCCTTTCTTTTTCCTCTACTAAGGACAGAAGTAACGGTAACTTCACTTCCGGTCCCGGAAGTGGTTGGGAGCATAATCTTCGGTACACCGGGGTTTTTTACCTTGTTCTGACCCTGGTAATTTTTTGCCCCGCCTTTATTGGTGAGCAAGATGGATACAGCTTTCGCGACATCCATAGAACTTCCTCCGCCGAGACCAATAATTAAATCACATTTTTTCTCTTTAGCAATTG
>DAOVNU010000101.1 GCA_030630065.1 bacterium
CTGGTTGTTCTTGCAGAAAAGGCAGGATTAAAGAAAGAAGAGTTGCTAAAAAAAGAGAAAAGAATAGACGATTTACCATTTAATCCGGAATTGAAATATAGAGCATCACTTTCAGTGCTTGTGAAAGAAGATAGGAGAAAAGAAATTTATGTTGTCGGAGCTCCCGAGGCGGTTCTTGCCCATTCCTCTTTTATGCTCGGGGAAAAAGGAGAAAAGAAGATAACTCAAGAAGAGAGACAGAAAATTTTAGCTGAAACACGGGGTTTGGCAAAGAAAGCAATGAGAGTTCTTGGATTAGCTTACAAAATAACTCCTCCGGGTACGGATAATCTCTCAGAAGATTTGGTCAATGACCTTGTTTTGGTTGGGGTTGTTGGGATGATAGACCCTCCAAGACCCCGGGCAAAGGAAGCAATTGTCAAAGCCAGGAAAGCAGGCATCAGGGTTATTATGAAAACAGGAGACCACAAAGACACAGCTGTGGCTATCGCCAAAGAGGTAGGGCTGGTTGATGAAGAAACAAAAAGTAAAAACCCGCAAGTTCTTACTGAGCAAGAACTGCTAAAACTCTCAGAAGAAGAGTTTGAAGAAACAATAAAACATATTTCTGTTTTTGCCAGGTTAACTCCTGCTATGAAATTAAGAATTGTTGAAACCTTGCAGAGACAGGGTCATATTGTTGCTATGACCGGGGATGGGGTTAATGATGCGCCCGCACTTAAAAGAGCGGATATCGGAATTGCCATGGGTATAATCGGCACTGATGTAGCAAGGGAATCAAGCGCAATTGTGCTTGCCGATGATAATTTTGCTTCTATTGTGGATGCAATAGGGGAAGGAAGAACTGTTTTTACAAATACAAGACAGGCAAGTTCTTTTTTAATCACTACTAATTTTGCAGAAAGCGCAAGTATTATAACTACGTTGCTCCTTGGTCTTCCATTGCCATTGCTGCCTACTCAGTTATTATGGCTCAATTTGGTTACCGATGGGGTTACTGATGTTGCCTTAGCCGCCGAACCAAGTCATGAGGACGTTTTGGAAGAACCTCCACGGAAGGCAAAAGAAAATATTTTATCAAAAGAAATTATCCCTTTCATTCTCATTATGGCCGGTATTATGGTTATTCTTACATTAATTATTTTTAACGCCTATTTGCCAGGTGGAATAGAAAAAGCAAGAACAGGGGCATTTACTGTTATGGCATTTACTCAATTATTTAACGTTTTGAATATGCGTTCACTTAAAAAATCTATTTTCAAGATAGGTCTTTTTAGCAATAAATTTATAGTCGCAGCTCTTACGGCTTCTCTTGTTCTGTTAGGGATGGTGCTTTATGTTCCATTTTTCCAGGGCATATTTCAATTTGTGTCTCTGGGTTTATTAGAAATATCAATTATAATTCTTTTATCATCTTCGGTATTGTGGTCAGGTGAGTTGTATAAGCATTTGAAAAATAAGTATGCGGTTTCCCGGTAATTTCTGTGAGCGTCCAGAGAATACGAGTGTAACCGCTTGACCACCGTTTCCGAGACATATTGGCGACTTCAATCAATTCTTTAACCGCCCTTTTCTCACCTAACTTGAATAAGGCCTTTCCGACTTCGCTCAATACTGCGTGAACATAACAACCGGAAGGATGATACCCGGCAAAAGGCCAGGGACCTTTATCATCACCATTTTCTAAATATCCTTTCTCTTCCTCCCATATTTCCCATAGAGGTTCTATCGCTTCTACGCTTTCGAGTTCTCCCAAAGCATAGGCAGCTTCATTCCGAAATACACGATATTTTTTATCAGTAAGCCATAACTTTAGGGCCGGGAGAGCCCGGGTATCTCCAATTTCTCCCAGGGAAAGAATTAAATTTTCGGCTATGATATATTCCCTCTGATGTTTCCAGTCAGAACCCATCTTATATATTTCCATTACCCTTTCTATCATAAAAGGCACCCCCTCTTTCCCATATTTTCTGGCGAATAGGAGACGGTCTGCTTTCTGCATATAATTCATATCATGAAGAACATTCCTTATCTTCTCCTGCTCCCCGGCAGGAAGATTGCTTTCGGGAATTATATTTGGTTTTTGACCCTTTCCACAACCTGTTAGAATCAGCAAAAAAACAATAATCCCGATACTAAAACCTTCATTTTTCAACATTTATTTTATCGACCCTCTACGATGAAGGGGCCAATACATATAAACCCCTTTACCTACTACATTTTCCATCGGCAGAAATCCCCAAACCGAAGAATCCTCAGATAGATTACGATTATCTCCTAAGACAAAGACGTGATCTTTGGAAACAACCTTCGGTCCAAAAAGATACACTATCCTCTCCCGGACATAAGGTTCTATTTGAACCTTATCATTGAGATACAGTTTCCCATTCCTTATCTCTACCTTATCCCCGGTTAAGGCAATAACCCTCTTAACATTAAAGGATGAGGGCTCGGTAGGGTCTTCAAAAACGATAATATCTCCTTTCTGAATCTTCCTTGCTTTTACCGTGACGAACCTATCCTGAGGATAAAGTGTTGGCTCCATAGAGCGTGAAGGCACTTCATAAAATCTCATCCCTTTTATTACAACAGCATAAAAGACAATGAATAAAAATATGGTGAGAAAGAAAATATAAAATTTTCTCATCTTCTCCTTAATTTTAATGGATACTTGATTAAATGTCAATTTGTTGACATTCATAGAAAAAAGTGTAAAATTGTTTCAATAACAATGAAAAAGTTGAGAGTAGCGGTGGTGGGAATAGGGCATTTGGGAACTCAATATACGCGGATTTATGCGGAATTGCCCAACGTAGAACTTATTGGCCTCTGTGACCCTGTCAATAAAGAGGAAATTGCCAGAAGATACAAGACGGTCTGGTATGCCGACTACCGTCAAATACTGGGAAAGGTAGATGCGGTAAGCATCGTCGTTCCCACCAATCGTCATTATAGGGTTGCCAAAGATTTCCTGAAGAAAGGCATTCACGTTCTCCTGGAAAAGCCGATGACAAAGACACCAAATCAGGCAGGGGAACTCATCGGGATTGCTAAAAAGAAAAAAACGATTCTGCAGGTCGGTCACATTGAAAGATTTAATCCGGCAATTAAAAAACTAAAACAACTTCTGAAGGAACCCCGTTTTGTGGAGATTCATCGGCTTGGTCCTTACCCGGGAAGAGGAACTGAAGTCAGCGTTGTTCTTGACCTGATGATTCATGATTTAGACATTATTTTCAATATCGTGGAGTCACCGCTTAAGCAAATTTCGGCCGTTGGTGTACCGGTCGTCTCCGCCCGGGAGGACATCGCCAACGTTAGATTAACCTTCAGAAATAGAGCCGTAGCCAATCTCACCGCCAGCCGCATTACCGATAAGTCCCTGCGTAAAATCAGGGTCTTTGAGCCAAAGCGCTATTTTTCCCTGGATTATTCCCAACAGGAACTGGTTTGTTATGAAAAGAGAGGTGATTTAATCAAAAGACGTGTAATCAAGATAAAAAAAGAGGAACCGTTGAGAAACGAAATTTTATCCTTCCTTGAATGCCTCAAGAAGAAAAGAAGCCCGCTAATTTCAGGGGAAGAAGGAAAGAATGTCTTAAGGATTGCCTTAAAAATTGAAGAGGAGATGGGAAAATGATTCTACCGGGAAAGATTTTTTTGACAAAAGGAGTGGGCAAAGACCGTGAAAAATTAACCAGTTTTGAGCGGGCTTTACGGAATGCCGGAATTGCCAAGTATAATCTTGTTCAGGTTTCCAGCATCTTTCCTCCGGGC
>DAOVNU010000015.1 GCA_030630065.1 bacterium
AACAGAAGTTAATCCAAAAGGAAAGATATGTCTGCTAATAGTTTTATCAAAGTCCTTATTTTTTATTTAGAAAAATTTGGGGTGAAGAAAGGAACTTTATTCACAGAATTTTAACCTTTTTAACAACTTATTCACAGGGTTCGTTGCCTTAACAGTATAATCCTATTTCTTTCTTTGTCAAATTGACACGAAGTGTCACCCTGAATACGAGATCCTTCGTTTCTCTCATGACAGGTTCCGGGTCTCGTGCTGCGCGAGATTCTTCGCTTTACTCAGAAGGACACATATATCGGTGTAGTCTGTAATATTTTATTTTTTCCCGCAGCAATTTTTGTATTTCTTGCCGCTGCCGCAGGGGCAGGGTTCGTTGCGTCCGATTTTTCTTCCCTCCCGTTGGTAGGGTGCCTGTTTGGTGCCTGGCACCGGGGACGGAGAAACAGGCGTTCCCCTTTTTTTCTCACCAACCAAAACCTTCTCGTCAAAGGAACCAATCTCGGAGTGGACAAAGGAAATTTGCTTGCCGCCGAGCATCTCTTTTCCTTCTTCCGCGACAACTTCAAGTTTGAACAGGTAATTTATTACTTCCTCCCGGATGGCGTCATTCATCTGACCGAAGAGAAAATAGCTTTCCTGTTTGTAGGCAACTACCGGGTCGTGCTGACCATAAGCGCGCAAACCAATCCCTTCACGCAGAGCGTCCATATCGTAGAGATGACTTTTCCAGCGGTTATCAATCACCTGAAGGAGGATGTTACGTTCAAGATTGCTCATCAATTCTTTCCCTAAACGTTTTTGTTTCTCCTGATAAGCGGAGTCCACTTTCTTGATTAAGGATTCCTTTATTCTTTCTCTATAAAGATTGGGGTTTCTTTCGTCCAACTCCTCTGCCGTGAAGGGAATTTGGAAGGTGAGATTAACCCATTTGCATAATTCGCCAATGTCCCATTCCCCGGATTTAACCTCTGGACTAAGATAACGGTTAATTCCGCTTTCTACCTCCTCGACAAGAAGGTTATGAATATATTCGGTAAGGTCATCCCCTTCCAGGATTGCCCTTCTTAAATCATAGACCACCGTTCTTTGCTCATTCATCACATTGTCAAAATCGACCAGCTGTTTCCTGATTTCAAAATTCCTTCCTTCCACCCTTTTTTGCGCCCTCTCGATCGCTCCGGTAATCAGAGGATGTTGAATCTCCTGACCTTCGGGCAACCTATTCATAATCCCCGTTAATCTGTCTCCCCCAAAGATACGGATTAAATCGTCATCTAAAGAGAGATAGAATCGGGCACTTCCCGGGTCTCCCTGCCTGCCGGTGCGTCCCCGCAATTGGTTGTCAATCCTTCTTGCCTCGTGTCGCTCGGAGCCAATGACGTGTAAGCCCCCCATCGCGGCGATGCCTTCGCCGAGAACGATATCGGTCCCCCTCCCGGCCATATTCGTGGCGATGGTTACACCGTACTTCTGGCCGGCTTTGGCGATAATTTTGGCTTCCATCTCGTGGTATTTGGCGTTTAAAACCTGGTGCGGAATCCCTTTTCTTTCCAAAAACTTACTTAATTTTTCGTTCTTTTCAATGGAGGGTGTTCCCGCTAAAATGGGACGACCTTGCTTATGGAGTTCTTCAATCTCTTTGATAATTGCGGCATATTTCTCATTTTCGCTTTTGTAGATAAGGTCGGGATAGTAATAACGGATTAAGGGCTTATTGGTAGGGATGACGACCGTGTCCAGTTTATAAATCTCCTGGAATTCGCCTGCTTCGGTGAAGGCGGTTCCGGTCATCCCGGCTAATTTTTCGTAGAGTTTAAAGTAGTTCTGAAAGGTAATGGTGGCTAAGGTCTGATTCTCGTTTTCGATCTTTACGCCTTCTTTTGCCTCAATTGCCTGATGGAGTCCATCACTCCAGCGCCTTCCCGGCATCAGCCGTCCGGTGAATTCATCAACAATAAGAACCTTATCATCCTTGACCATATATTCGTCCTCGCGCTTAAAGAAGTTATGGGCGCGCAGCATCTGGTTGATGTAGTGAGGCCATTCACTACGCGGGTCATCGTAGATGCTTTTAACCCCCAGTAATTTTTCGCATTTGGTCACTCCTTCCTCGGTAAGAACCACGGTTTGGGACTCTTCATTGGCGATATAGTCGTACCCGGCTTCAATGTCTTTACCCGCGCCTTTGGCGTATGTTTCTTCCTTTGTTTTGGTGATAATTCTTCCTTTTAGCTGCGGGAATAATTTTTCAACCCTGTAATATTTATCGCTTGATTCCTCGGCCGGACCGGAGATGATTAAAGGTGTTCGCGCCTCGTCAATAAGAATGGAGTCAACCTCATCAACGATAGCAAAGCGCAATTTTCTCTGTACTCGTTGTTCGGCGGTGATGGCCATATTATCGCGGAGGTAGTCAAAACCAAATTCATTATTTGTGCCATAGGTAATGTCGGAATTGTAGGCCTTTTGCCTTTCTGCCGTGGGCAGGTCATGCTGAATTACTCCTACCGACAGCCCTAAGGATTCGTAGATTGGACCCATCCATTCCCGGTCTCTTTTGGCAAGATAGTCATTGACCGTCACCAGATGTGCGCCCTTTCCTTCCAAACCAACGAGATAAAGAGGAAGAGTGGCAACCAGGGTCTTTCCTTCTCCGGTAGCCATCTCGGTAATCTTTCCCTGAAAAAGGATGATTCCTCCTAAAATCTGGACGTCAAAGTGGCGCATCTTAAGCCGTCTCTTTGCCGCCTCGCGCACGGTAGCAAATGCCTCGGGTAAAATTTCCTCTAAGGTTGCACCCTGAGAGATTTTCTCTTTGAATTTCGGTGTTTGCGCGGCTAACCGGGTATCGGAAAGTTTGCTTATTTGCGGTTCAAGGTCATTTATTTTTGCCAATAATGGCAGTAGATTCGTGAGGACCCTTTCCGAGCGGGTGGAAATGAATTTCCAGAAAAACCCTCTTCGCTGCTTCCTGGCCTCCAGAAGAATATTTTTAAACCTTTTTTCCGGCTTTTCCTTGTTCATTTATATGTGTTTTTCTCCCGCCGTTTCATTCTTACAATGTAGACCTCTCGGGCTTTCTTGTCAATCTGGTACAGGAGTCTATATGGTCCAACTCTGATTCTGTATCCTCCTCGAGCAGTCAATTTCTCGCTTCCATAGGGAAGGGGATTAGTTTCGAAAGAGAGGATAATTTCTTTAATTCTCTGGTAGATTTTAGCGTATTCACCCTTGGTTTGTTTTTTAAGTTTGATTAAGTCTCTCTGTGCGGATGGGATAATGCGCACATGATACATCAATCTATTTCCTTCAAAAACTCTTTAAAGTCAATGGCATCTTTGGCTTCATAGGTGAGTTTATTAAATTCGGCAATGTCTGAGAGGTCTTCCATTTTTGTGCGTAAGGCCTCTTCCACGAAGAAACTTGACTTTATCCCACGTGCCTTACAAAAACTTTTTACCATCTCCAACAACTCTGGAGCCATTCTTACTGTATATCCGACCTTTTGCATTTTCATTCTTTTTAACCTTTTTGGTTACTTTTGATTACATTGTAATTATACCTCAGAAAATTTTATTTGTCAACCCTTTTTGTCGTTTAAACATATTAATGCCCCTTCATAATTTAAACAGTTCTCTGGCATTTTCACTCGTTATTTCTCCTAATTCTTCCAAAGATATTCCTTTAATTTTGGCTAACGCCTCTGCGGTATAAACCAAAAAACCCGGTTCATTTCTTTTTCCTCTCTTGGGCTGGGGAGGAAGATAGGGGCAGTCCGTTTCCAGAAGCATTTTTTTTAGAGGAATTTCTTTTGCCACCGCTCTTAAATCCTCGTTCTTCTTATAGGTAAGGTTTCCGGTAAAAGAGATATGAAGACCCAGAGAAAAAACCTTTTTCGCCAAATTTATGTCTCCGGAAAAACAGTGCATTACCCCTTTTTTTACCTCTTTTTCTTTGAGAACGGCTAAAACATCTTGATGGGCATCGCGGTTATGGATAATTACCGGAAGATTTAATTTTTTTGCCAGGAGGATTTGCATCTCAAAACTTCTCTTCTGAATTTCTTTTGGAGTGCTGTTATGAAAATAGTCCAGACCAATCTCGCCGATTGCGACAACCTTTTTCTTTTGGGCTAACCCTTCTAATTCTTGATAATCCTCATCCTTCAGGTTATTGGTGCTGGTGGGATGAATGCCAACAGTAGCATAGCATAAATCCTCTTTTTGGGCAAGCTCAATCGCCCTTTTACTGGTTGGTAAGTCGGCGCCAACATTAATGATTGCGGCAATCCCCGTTCTTTTAGCCCTTGCAATTACATCCGGATAATCTTCGCTAAAAGCAGGGAAGTTTAGATGGCTGTGGGTATCAATGAACATTAGTGTGCCGAGGGGCAGAATCGAACTGCCGACGCCGGCCTTTTCAGGGCCGCGCTCTACCCCTGAGCTACCTCGGCAAAAAGCGACGCAGTCATTGCGAGCCCAAAAGGGCATGGCAATCTCTCACTTCTTGAGATTGCTTCGTCGCTATTGCTCCTCGCAATGACGTGGTTGACTGAGTATTTAAAAGTTATTTTAGTATAACAAAGTAGATTAGAATTGTCAAAAATGGGGAGAGGGTAATAATTACGGAATTCTACCTGCCCAAAATAGCAACTACCTGGTGGGCGGGAATTTCAAAGGCAATACTGCCAGCGGTCTCCCTGATGGTCTGGCCCAAAATTAAATCCTTCTTTTTAACTAGGGCAAGGGATTGAATGATTAAGTTTTGTTTATGATTTTCATGATTGAAGAGAAAAATTAATTTCTCCTTTTCTTTTTGCAACATTCTTGTGGAGACAAATCCTTTCGCTCCTTTCATTCTTAGGGAAGGTTTAATGCCCGCCTTATCGGCGAAAATTCTTAAAAACTTCAGAATATTTTCCTCTGCAGAATGAAGATAAGAAATTCCTAAATAGGTCCCGATGAGGATTGAGATTCCCTTTCCGTATCTGTTAATAATGATTGCCGGCTGATTACTTTCCTTCCAGAACCCGATTGCGTTCCCATTCTCTGGTTCAAGGATGGTCTCGGTATTGCTTGCTTTTAGAGAAAGATTATATTCGGGAACGTATACTTCGCCCTCTTCCTTTTTTTTCTTTACCAACCTCTTTATCTCTTTCCCGCCAAAAACTTTATCCAAGCCGCATCCCGGGACAACTGGGCTAACCCAGGTATTTTCTTCTCTTAATCCGGGAGAGGCCTCGCTGATTAAAAAACCTCCTTCTTTTACATAATTTTTCAGTATTTCTGCCTCTTTCTTATCAATGATTGTTGGAGATGGAAGGTAAAGGAGCGGATAATTGTTAATCTTTTCTAAGTCCTGGATATCAACCCAGTCAACCTCCAGATTCTCTCTCCAGAATAAAGCATATGCTCCCCAGAGAGCCTCCTTATAAGAGTAGGGATAGGATTTTTCTACCTCCTCTATCCTGGAAATAAGGTCGCTTCTATGGTCATAGAGAATGGCAATCTTTCTTTTTTCCGGTTTAAAATCCTGGAATATTTTCTTATTTTCCTTTAAGACCTTCCCGATTAAAGATATCTCTTTTGAACGTTCCGTTTCTTTTCCATCTAATTCCACCAAGCCATGACCATACGATTCATTGCCTAAGCGTTCCGGTTTGTATTGCCAGTAGAGAATCCCCTTTGCTCCCGAGGCAATGCTATTCCAGGTCCAGAACCTTAAATCCTCAGGAAGCACCTCCTCTTTCCAGGAACTAGTGTTGGTATAAATCTCATTAATCCAGTAATAAGGAGAGAGGTTTCTTATCCAACTGTTGATAAGTCCGGGCATAAAGGGATAAAGTTTTATATCTCCGGCAGCAGAGGAACCGTAGAAATCAAGTCCCCGGCTATTTAACCGGTCGTTGGAGGTATCATTTAAGACATCCTGAACTACGGACGCTGCACCAATATGAGCAAAAGCGGGATGTTCCCTATCAATGAATTTAACCGTTTTATAAACCCAGGAAACCATATCGGATACCGAAACCATCGCCCATTGTCTCCAGAGATAGACCTCGGCATAATCCCGTAAAGTGCTGGGAGGTTCGATTTCTTCAAAATCTCCCCAGGCCTTGCCAAAGCAATTATTAAGATTCCCAATCGTACCAAATTTATTTTTTAGCCACTCTCTATATTTTCTCTTTGATTCATAACAGGCACATTCCAGATTATTAATCGGCCATTGCCGATGCATCCGATATTGGGAGCGATTTCTCGGTTCGTTCCAGCAGTCCCAGCCAAGCAATGTTTTTCTATCCCTGTATCTTTTTACCGCCTCCTTAATAAATCGGTTTGCCTCTTCCCTTACCTTCGGGTTATCAAAACAGGGAATGACCCCACCGATATAAGTAAAACCATAGGCACCGGGGATAATTCTTTGCCCCTGATTATTAACCTGATAGCAATTGTAAAGTTGATAGAGCCAGGCCGGGGCAGTCTCCAACATTATATTAGGATTGATGAAGAGATGATATTTTTCGGCTAAATCAAAGATTTTATCGGTATCTTCCCAATTGAACTTTCCTCTTTTTCTTTCATGCCAGCGCCACATCAACCAGATTTTAATCGTATTGAAACCCAGGGATTTAATCTTCCTTAAATCTGCTTCCCACTCCTCTTTTAGTGGAGTAGGCGGCCTCCAATACTGAATCCCGTAAATAAATTCTCTGTTTTGAAGATTAACCTTTATTCCCAAGATATGCTTCCTGTTTAATCAACTTATTCTGTAATTCTTTAATAGGAATTTTTCTGAGCGGAATATTCTTTCTAATCGCTATCGCTGATGCAGTTCCTGCGGCCTGCCCCATGGCAAAGCAGGCGGGCATAACCCGGGTTGTCCCCTGCATTGACCTATCTGCTGAAATAGAACGACCAGCAACCAGAAGATTATTAATTTTCTTTGGCAGCATTGCTTTGAAGGGAATACCATAAGCAATTTTTTGGGAAATTTTGCAAAACCTGCTGAATGAGTTGCCATTTCCTTTCTTATGTTTTTTGCTGTCATGGACATCAATAGGGTAATCATAAACAGCGATATCATCATCAAATCGTTTCCCCTCATGGAAGGCATTTTCCTCAAGACAAAATTCGCCGATAATCCTTCTTGTCTCTCTCACTCCAAGAAGTGTTCCGGTATTCGCGACTTCAGATTTTTCCATCCCCGGAATATTCTTTCGCGCAAATTTCATAAATTCATCTGCAAGTTGCCTTCCTTTCATCATTCCTTCTGATACCTGCTTTGTATCTGTTCCATCTATCCCAAAAATATGACCATAGTTTAATCCCAATATGCCTGATTTTCTCAGATGGTCAGACATTAATGCGCATTCGGTGCCTTTAACTCCTTTTATTAGACCTTTTGTTTCCGCATTCTGCAAAACTTTTCTCAGCCCTTTTTGACCACCAATTTTGGAGTAATATTTAAGATATTTTTCAGTGTCTATTCCGGCAATGACAAAGCATAGAGACGGTGCCTGGAGATTTCGTTTTTCATCCCCTTTGTTACAGGGGACTGCGGCTTTAAATGCCACATCCGCATCCCCGCTGCAGTCAATGAAAATCTTTGCTTCTATCGCCTGCCGCCCGTTTTTATTTTCAATGATGATTGCTTTGATATTATTCTTTTTAACAATCACATCAGAGAAAACTGTAAAGAATAAAAAATCTACTTTGCTTTCTTTTACCATCTCGTCGTAAACAATTTTCAGTTTTTCCGCATCTATGGTTACCCATTTAAAAGAATTGCCGCTGTTGCCAACCCCATCTTTTTTTCGCAGTCGTTCAAGTATTTCATAGCCGATTCCTCTTATCAGGGGATATTCTTTAGAAGAATATGGGCAAAAACAGGGCACAAGTCCATTTGTTCCCATTCCCCCAAAACATCCGGTTGCCTCAACCAATAAAGTTTTCGCTCCATTTCTTGCCGCCGAAACAGCTGCGGCAACCCCGGCTGGCCCTCCACCAACAACCACTATATCAAATTTTTCTTTTACCGGTATTCGACGTTCTTTTTGCAAAATTGATGAGAACCTTGATTCACTTGTATTTTCCATAAAGGTTATTCTGACTTTAATCTTTTAATAAAACTACAGGGAACTCTTAACTTCCCGGCCGGTTACTGCAAAAAGAACAGTTTTCAGTGTACGCTGATCGAAAATACCTTCTCCGGTAATAGAAATTTCCTTTATCTCCTTACCCGGGTGGGGATTTACCCATTCCCATTGATACAGACCCAGAGTTTTACCGTCTTCGTCACGGACCAGATAAGTATACCTATGGTCAAGTGTATCCCTGAAAAGAGGTCCCAGCGTAGCCGGGATAATATTTTCTCCGGAGCGCAATTTTAACACTGCACTTGTTTCATCTTTGTAGTTCACAATATATTTCCCGACAGGATAACCGTAAATCCAGTTACGTTTACTGGGTAACTTTATTTTTTCCTTTCTAACGAGGTCTATGTCAACAAAAGCGGTGTGGAGAAAAACCAATGAAGAAAACTTCCGGTTTACGGGGATAGATACTTTTTTTCCGTCCTGAAGAAGAATGCAGTTTTTTTCCTCCTTGGTAAATAGCATCGGGATAAAACCGATTTCCTGATTCTCTGAAGGCACAGAAACCGTATCTATCTTTAAAGATTTCAAGATGGAATCGAAAGAATGGGTAACAGACCGGGAAATATCAATAGGGGAAAACTTTTCACCTGCATGCGGGTTAGGTTTTATTGAAAACAAGCTTCTGCCAACATAAGCTTTACCCGTTTCTATATAATCTTCAACGGATTCACCTTTGTCACTCTGCATATTCCAGGCATAATCCGCAGTCCTTAAAAGAACGTAAGGCAGATAATAGTAGAAATTGGCGTTATCTGAATAAGACCAGTTATTTAAACTGTATAACGTTTTGCCGAACCCTTTGATAGCCGATTGTTTTTTCTGGTCATCATTAAAGGTATAGAAACCAGTGCATATACCCCATATCTCGAATCCCTTGTCAATCATCCACGGAAGACCGTCGTTCAGATAATGACCGCCTTTCCACCATGTAATGATTATATCTTTGGGTAAATCACCCACAATTTTATAGGTATCGTATTTTTTTCCGTTATGATAAGGACTGAGCATATCTTCATACACCGTCATTTTTATACCTTGTTCAGCGAGCCAGTTACGCATTTTTACATAAAAATCCCGGAATGCCTGGGCCCTGGTTTTCCCTCGAAGAAGTTCATCAGGCGTTACTCCAGCTTTTCGTCTGTGCCACCATTCATCTCCTTTAGGAGAAACATATTGCGGCTTTACAGCTTCTATTACGTCAAGCATGCAGTCATACACTATTTTATCATGTTCGGGGTGAGTTACATCAGATTGCCCGTTAAATCCTTTATACCCTTATTCGGGATGATAAGAGGGAAGCCACCAGTTGGCATGCCTTCCGCACGCCCAGCGCGGAGAAAGTGAAATAATCTTGTCCCGGCAAAAATCCGCCAGTTTC
>DAOVNU010000100.1 GCA_030630065.1 bacterium
ACCTTCTTCTGCAGAATCGTTTTCTCTATGCCATTTGTAATCAATCGGGATACCTCTTTCCAGCCAAGATAGTCAAAGAGCATTACTCCCGAAAGAATCAAGGAACCAGGGTTTACCTTATCTAAATTAGCATATTTAGGAGCACTGCCATGGGTGGACTCAAAGACCGCAACCTCATCCCCGATATTTGCGCCCGGGGCAAGACCTAATCCCCCCACCTGCGCCGCACAGGCATCGGAAAGATAATCACCGTCAAGGTTAGGCGTGGCAATAATATCGTATTCATCAGGTCGGGTTAAGACCTGCTGGAAGATACTATCGGCAATTCTGTCCTTGATAATAATTTTATCTTCCGGTGTTTTTTCGGAAAGTTCATTCTCAAAGACAACAGAATCCTTGAATTCCTCTTTTGCCAACTCGTATCCCCATTCTCTAAACGCACCCTCGGTATATTTCATAATATTGCCTTTATGCATCAGGGTAACGGACTTTCTTTTATTTTTCAGAGTGTATTGGATTGCCTTCCTGACCAGACGTTTGGTAGCAAATTCACTGATGGGCTTAATCCCTATTCCGGAGTCATCTCTGATGTTCACCCCAAACTCATCTCTCAGATAATTAATTATTTTTTTTGTCTCTTCCGTTCCTCTCTCCCATTCAATCCCGGCATAGACGTCCTCGGTATTCTCCCGAAAAATCACCAGATTCAATTTTTCCGGATGTTTAACCGGTGAGGGCACACCCTTGAAATACGTAATGGGACGAACACAGGCATACAAATCCAATTTCTGGCGGATGGCAACGTTAAGAGAACGAAATCCCTTCCCCACCGGTGTAGTGAGCGGACCTTTAATTGCTACCTTGTAATATTTTAGCGCATCTAAGGTTTCCCGGGGCAAATAGTTCTTATATTTTTGAAATCCTTTTTCTCCGGCAAAAACCTCCAGCCAGATTATTTTTCTTTGATTTTTATATGCCTTTTCTACGGCGCGATTAAAAACTCTTAAGGATGCCCGCATAATATCCGGGCCGATTCCATCCCCTTCAATAAAAGGAATGATTGGTTTCTCGGGAACTAGAATTTTCCCTTCTTTAAAAGAGATGACTTCTCCCTCTTTTGGAGGAGATAGAAGATTAAATTTCATCATTTTTTAAAACGGACATAGTTTAAATATTGCCTTTTCTCTTTTATCCCTGGGAATCTTAATTTTTAATACCGTTTCCCAGAAATTGAGGACCTTAGGAAACCAGAGACCACGTCGGGGATTGGAAACAACCTTTTTAATATCCTCTTCATTATAGACCGAATAGAGCCACTTAATTCTTTTAGCATCCCCGTAATTTAGCACCTGAGTGATAATCAGTTCCTTGTCCTCCTCTAATTCCATTTGTCTAATGTCATAGGACCAAAGACAGGGAGTAATGAATTCAGGAATTTTATTTTTCATTTTTACGCCATTTTTCCTTAATTCTGTTTACCTCAAAGATAAAAAACTTTTTTGCCTCATCCCAGTTAAAAGGAACAAAAAATTTAACCTTCCTTTTCTTCTCCTCAACTTCGGCATCCCCAAAATAAGTTAATGCTTGCAGAGCCAGGTATTCATTAAAACCAGAATATTTCCTTCCGGTAAATTTAAAAATCTTCTCCAGACCAATTTTTTTAATCAAAAAATAAAGGTCAACGAAATCTCTCCTTATTCCTCTTTGGATAATGGCAATTATCTTCATCGCCGCAATATCCTCCAGAGAAACAAGGTTAAAATAGTCGCTTTTAGTAAGGATTTTAACTAATGGGTAGGGATAGGTAAATAGACTGACGCCAACATTGTTCAATTCCAAAAGCAAGGTATCCTTAGCCATTGTATCCAACAAAATTTTCTCAGGCTTTTGTTCTTGAAACTGATGATAAATTTTCGCCGCATCAAACTTCTGTAGTGTATAAAAATCAAAATCCAGAGAGGTGCGGTGTTTAATCTGCAGGGCAAGGGCAGTGCCTCCGGCTAAATAAAAATTTTTCTTTTTTAGAAGAGAAAAACAAGGTAAAATTTCGGTCTGTTGCTTGCTTAAAACTTCCCAGAATATCTTCATGCTCTATATTATACCGCAATTTGGCTCTAAATTCAAGATTAAATTTAACTACCGACAGCAGAGCTGTCATTGCGAGACCGAAGGTCGTGGCAATCCCTCACTTCTCTGAAAATAGAGATGAAGGGTTGGTGATTTTTCCTTTGATAGCTGATGCGGCAACCGTTGCCGGGGATGCCAGATAGATAAAACTATTAGGATTTCCCATCCTTCCTTTGAAATTCCTATTAGCGGTAGAGATAACAACCTCTTTTTCAGCAGGCACACCCTGATGCGTGCCTACGCAGGGGCCACAACCAGGAGGTAAGACCACAGCTTCGGCTTTTATAAAGGTTTCAATCAATTTCTCTTTTACGGCATTAACAAATATTTCTCGGGAGCCAGGGACAATGATTAGCCGAACGTTTCTGTGCACCTTCCTATTTTTGAGGATAGAGGCGGCAATCCTTAAATCCTCCAACCTCCCATTGGTGCAGGTTCCCAGAAATGCCTGGTCAACCTTCTTCCCTTCCATTTTACTGATTGGTACAACATTATCAACCCGATGCGGTTTGGCAATCTGGGGTTTTAAATTGGAAAGATTAAATTCCAAAATTTGGGAGTAGGAAGCATCCTTGTCCGGGAAAACAGGGCTTATATTTTTTACATTGTGTCTTTTTAGCCATTTTTCCGTCTTCTCATCCACCTCTAAAATCGCACTTTTTGCCCCGGCTTCAACCATCATATTGCATAAGGTAAAACGTGCCTCTATACTTAAAGAATCAATTACCTTTCCTTTTAACTCAATTACCTTATAATTTGCGCCATCGGCTCTTAATTTTCCGATTAAGAAAAGGGCAACGTCCTTGGCAAAAACGCCTTGCGGCAATTCTCCTTTTAAGATGATTTTAATTGTCTCCGGCACCCTGAACCAGAGTTTACCGGTATAGAGACCGGCAGCAATATCGGTAGAGCCCATACCAACAGCCAAGGCATTCAATGCCCCGTAGGTAGGAGTGTGGGAATCAGCGCCAATAATCAAGTTTCCGGGTTTTACGTAGCCATTTTCCGGAAGGATAATATGGCAAACCCCGTTCCCAACGTCGTTGAAATTTATTCCTTGCTTTTTGACAAAATTTCGCATCAATTGATGCAACTGGCTAACACCAATACTGGGACTGGGACTATTATGGTCAATAACGAAAATAACCTTTTGGGGATGGGAAACTCTTTTCTTTCCCATTTTTTCAAAGGCCTTAATTGCTAAAGGAGCGGTGCCATCCTGCGCCATAATTAAATCAAGGTCAGCGATACAGACATCCCCCGCAAAAACATCTTTCTTGCTATGCTCACTTAATATCTTCTCTGCAATTGTCTGTTTCATTTTTAGTAAAACCAGATTATACAACAAATAATAAAAATTGTAAAATTTGACATTTTATAACGTATATGTTATAAAAGAATAAAATGTATAAAGTAAATTTTAGAAAAATATGCCGAAAGAAGGGGGTGACTTTGAGTAAATTATCCAGAAGATGCGGTATTCCCCAACCCAGTTTGTCCCGGTATCAAAGTGGAAAAACTACTATTACTCTCCGTCAACTAAATCGGATTACCCTGGCTATGTCCTGCAAATTGAATGATATTTTAGAGGAAAGACCAAACTTTTTGGAAAAAAATTGGAGGAAAATTGTCCTTTTGGAGAAAAATAAGTCCTCTAATAAAG
>DAOVNU010000203.1 GCA_030630065.1 bacterium
CTATAATAAAAGTTATCTCAAAAGGAATATTTTGGGAAATACCCTTAGTAGTTTGCAGAAATATTCCTATATTTTGTCCTGGTCAACTGCCTCCGGTGTTTCATTGAATAAATTTGTTTTCTTAGATTATGGTGGTGGAGCAGGGATACTCTCTTTATTGGCCAAAGAATTGAAAATAGGCACCGTAATCTACAATGATATTTATCCTATCTCCTGTAAGGATGCCAAAGTTATTGGCGAATTGGTAGGAAACCAAGCGGATTATTATGTTCCCGGGGATATTGACACTGTCATTGACTTCTTGAGAACAAATGCCATTGCTTGTAATTCCGTAGTTTCTAACAATGTAATTGAACATATATATGATATTGAAGGTTTTCTTAAAAAGCTTTGCCTTTTGTCGGATACATCATTGAACGTAGTTATGGCATCGGATGGGAGTATATTTAATCCCCTGATTAGAAAATCTTCCACGAAAAAACAACTTGAAGCCGAATACAAGGACTGTCAGAAAGAATGGGGTCACAAGGAGAGAGATTGTCTGAGAGCATATCTGAAAGTCAGGCAAAAAATGATTCTCAACTACTCCCGGGATTTGACCCAGGAAGAAGTTGACCGTTTGGCAAGGAGTACACGAGGTATGATCCAGGCAGATATTAAGAAATCTGTAGACGAATATCTAAAAACAGGAGAGTTTCCCCGGGAGCCAGTTCATCCTACCAACACCTGTGACCCTTATACCGGAAATTGGGAAGAACATTTAATGAACCCCTATCACTTGAAAACTGTTTTATCAAAAGTGGGGTTCAAAGCAAGAGTATTAAGTGGTTATTACGGCCACCCTAAGAATGTTGCTAAAAGGATGCTTGCTAATTTTCTAAATTTAGCCATCCGTATTTTCAGGAAGCAAGGAATTAGAATTGCTCCATTCTTTATGATTTATGGCAGGAAGGAAGCACCATAAGATTCAGGGATTAGGACCCGTTATGAATAAGCCGATTATTGGCATTACGATGGGAGATGCAGCGGGAATCGGACCTGAGGTAATTCTTAAGGCACTTGCCGATACGGAGATAAGAGAAGGCATAACGCCTGTCATTATTGGTGAGGATTTTGTCTTTGAAAAGGTAAAAAAGATGATTGATTCTCCCTTGAGGAAAATCAATCTCCTTAATTTAAAGGAAATCAAAGAAAGTGATTTTGAGGTTGGAAAGGTAAATAAAAGTTGTGGAAAAGCGGCAATTGCCTATGTAAAAAAGGCCTTCTTTCTGGCAAAAAATAAAAAAATTGATGCTTTTGTTACCGCCCCCATCAATAAAGAGGCGGTCAAACAAGCCAACTTTCCTTATCCTGGGCACACGGAATTTTTAGCCGCATTAAGTAAAAGAAAACGGTTTGGAATGCTTTTAGCGGCAAACGGCTTAAAAGTTCTTTTGGTTACAACGCATCTGGCGCTGCGGGACGTCTCTGCCGCCCTGACAAAGAAGAAAATTCTGGAGAAGATTAAACTGGGTTATTGTTTTTTCAAGGATAACCTTAAGTTAAAGAATCCGCGCATCGCTGTCTGTGGCTTAAATCCCCCTAATGGAGAAAATGGCACATTTGGCGATGAGGAAGAAAAGGTCATTA
>DAOVNU010000145.1 GCA_030630065.1 bacterium
CTAAGGCGAGGAAGTTTCCTGAAGAGTGCCTTCATGACGACGAAGCGGGCACGGTATCCGAAGGATGAGCGAGAAGGAATGAGAGCGAAGATTTCCTCGCCGGGGAAATCAAGCGTGCCGATGAAGGAAACTTCCTCGCCTTTCATTTTTTGACTTTTTGCTCACTTTCAGTATATTATATAAAAATAATGAAATCAAAGGTAAAGGTATCGGCTTCCCTTTTAGCAGCAGATTTCAGTCAACTTGCCAGCGATGTTAAAATGGTTAAAGAGGCGGGAGCCGACCTTCTCCACCTTGACATTATGGATGGTCACTTCGTCAACAACATTAGTTTTGGACCTGAAATAGTAAGGTCACTGCAAGGAAAAACAAACTTACCTTTTGAGACCCACCTGATGATTGAAAACCCGCAAAGATACATCAAAGAATTTGCTGAAGCAGGAAGCAGAATCATCACTTTTCATATTGAGGCAGTCAAAAACCCGAAAAAAGCGGCTAAACTGATTAAATTAATTAAAAAGGCGGGATGTTCTCCTGGGATTTCTCTCAACCCCCCCACCCCTATTTCCCGGATAAAACCGTTCCTAAAAAATGTTGACTTAATCCTGATTATGACCGTTAATCCCGGCTTCGGAGGACAGGAATTCATCTCTTCTACCTTGCGTAAATTAAGGGAACTGAGAAAAATTATTAACAGAAAAAAGTTCAGGGTTGATTTAGAAGTAGACGGCGGCATTAATCAAGAAACGGCAAAGATGGCGGTCTCTGCAGGAGCAAATATTTTAGTGGTTGGGACCTATCTTTTCCAGAGTGAAAATATTAAGGAAAGAATAGAAGAACTACAATGCATAGAATAAAAGGAAAAGAGGAATTAGAAACAATTTTGAGGAAACGACTTTCCTTTGACCCAAAAATAGAAAAAAAGGTAAGAGAAATTATCTCTGCGGTCAAAAAAGACGGTGACTCCGCTCTCTTTGACCTGACGGAGAAATATGACGGGGTACGGCTGAAGAAATTAAAGGTAGAGGAAAAGGAGATTAAAAATGCCTCTCTATCCTTAAATAAATCTTTGAAAAATGGTATCAGTATTGCTACAAAAAGAATAGAGGAATTTCACCGGAAAGAGTTGCCGGATGATTTTGTTCTTAAAAAAAGGAATTCCTACGTAAAAAAAGTTTTTATTCCTCTGGAAACGGTTGGGATTTATATTCCCGCCGGCTCTGCTCCGCTTCTTTCAACCGTTCTGATGACCGTAATTCCGGCAAAGGTTGCCGGGGTAAAAAGGATTATTTTGACCTCTCCTCCCCGGAAAAATGGCAAAATTGACCCCTGCATTTTAGCAACCGCTTCTCTCTGCGGAGTAAGAGAGATTTACAAAATAGGCGGGGCACAGGCGATAGCCGCTCTTGCCCTGGGCACAAAATCCATTCCCAGAGTAGATAAAATCATCGGACCGGGGAACCAATATGTTACCACCGCCAAACGTCTTCTCTTTGGCTACGTTGATATTGACCTTTTAGCCGGACCAAGTGAAGTATTGATTTTAGCCGATAAAAGCGCCAGGCCATTATTCGTTGAAACTGACCTTCTGGCGCAGTCCGAACATAACGGGGGTTTGGCAATCCTTGTTACCAATTCTATAACTTTGCTGAAAAGGGTGGAAAAAAAGATAAAAAGCGGCTATGCCATTCTGCTGAAAAACAAAAAAGAGATGATTGAGACCGCCAACAGAATTGCCCCTGAACATCTCCAGATAATGATGGAAGAACCTGAGAAAATCGCCCGAAAAATAAAAAATAGCGGGGCTATTTTCCTGGGCAATTATTCCCCGACAGCGATTGGCGATTACCTTGCCGGACCAAGCCATACCCTTCCTACCGGTGGCTCTGCCAGATTCTTCTCCGGACTTTCCGCACTTAGTTTCTTAAAAGGATTTTCCGTTATCCGCTGGGAAAAAGGAGAAATCAAAAAATTAGGGAGAATAATCGAGAAATTAGCAAAAATAGAGGGACTGCAACAGCACGCAAAATCGGTAAAAATAAGAGGAGAAAAATGAAAAAACGAAAAACAACCATTAAAAGGAAGACCGCGGAAACAAAGATTAACCTATTCATCAATATAGATGGCAAGGGAACAAGCGCAATAAAAACCCCCCTTCCCTTTCTCAACCATATGCTGACCCTTTTTGCCAAACACGGGCTTTTTGATTTAAAAATTGTCGCCAGCGGTGACGTAGAGGTTGACCAGCATCATCTGACAGAGGATTTAGGTATCTGCCTGGGAGAAGCAATAAAAAAATCCCTTGGTGATAAAAAAGGAATCCGCCGTTATGGCTTTGTGCTCCTTCCTATGGATGAATCGCTGGCAGCAATATCCCTGGACATCTCGGGAAGACCTTTTCTTTCCCTGAAGGTCCCAAAAAGGAGGAGAAAAGGAGAGTTCGATGCCGAATTGCTGGAGGAATTTCTCAAGGGTTTTGTCAATCACAGCGGTATTACCCTGCATATCAATCTTCTCTCCGGAGAAAATCTTCACCACATAATGGAGGCAATATTCAAGGGGTTGGGGAAAGCGCTTGATGGAGCAACCGGGATTGACCCGCGCATTAAAACCAGCATTCCTTCTACTAAAGGGGAAATTTAAATGGCTGAAGAAGAG
>DAOVNU010000056.1 GCA_030630065.1 bacterium
CTGGGCATCACCTATGCCTATTCCGAGGACGTGACGATGGGTCTGCTGATGGGTTACTTCACCAGAGGTGACCTCCTCAAGAACGCTGTCGAAGACGCCGCTGGTTTAGGAATGGGTGCAGGCGCCTCCACCGATGCGATGCAGATTGTCGGTACTGTCGCAGTTAGTTTCTAACTTCATCGGAAACAAGAGAATAATACAAACCCCTGGGAAGTAATTCCCGGGGGTTTGTTTTGTTATTTGCAATAATAAAAATAAAGAAAGGAGGAGAAAAAGATGGCGGTAAGACCATTAGGAGACAGGGTTTTGATTAAAGCCCTGGAAGCAAAGGAAAAGAGCAAAGGAGGCATTGTCCTTCCGGATACGGCAAAAGAGAAGCCCCAGGAAGGAAAGGTGATTGCGGTAGGAAAAGGAAAGGTTTCCGAGGAAGGAAAGGCAACTCCTTTAGAGGTAAAAAAAGGGGATAAAATCCTTTACGGAAAATACTCCGGCACCGAGATTACGGTTGATGACGAGGAGTATATCATTCTGCGCGAGGACGACATCCTGGCAGTGATAGAGTAAAGAATCGCAACCACGGATGAACACAGATAAACACCAAGGGTAGTGGACGAGCTTGCTCGTCTGCCAACCAAGGTTGACTACTACATATACATATAAGCAAAGCAAGCTTTGCAACTACGTCTTGGTGAAAAAAGAAAAATAAAATAAAGAGGAGAGAAAAATGGCAAAGCAGTTAATCTATAATGAGGAGGCAAGGCGAACCCTCCTTAAAGGAATTGACCAACTTGCGGCGGCCTTAAAGCCCACCCTTGGGCCAAGAGGGCGGTGTGCAGTTCTGGACAAAAAGTTTGGTTCTCCCACAGTGATTAATGATGGAGTTACAATCGCCAAGGAGATTGAGTTAAAGGACCCTTATGAGAATATGGGAGCACAGTTAGCCAAAGAGATTGCGGAAAAAACAAAGGACGCTACCGGGGACGGGACAACCAGTGCCGTCGTTCTCGGACAGGCAATCGTGACCGAAGGGCTGAAGAATGTCACTGCGGGAGCCAATCCGGTTCAACTACGAAGAGGAATCGAGAAAGCAACTGCCGCAGTCGTAGAAAAACTGAAAGAATTAAGTAAACCGGTAAAGGGAAAAGAGGAGATTGCCCAGGTAGCAACCGTAGCCGCCGCCAATGATATCGAGATGGGCAAGATGGTGGCGGAGGCAATGGATAAGGTTGGCAAGGATGGAGTGATTACCGTTGAGGAAGCCAAGACGATGGAGACCGAACTAAAGGTCGTGGAGGGAATGCAGTTTGACCGCGGTTATCTCTCTCCTTACTTTGTCACCAATGCCGAAAAGATGGAATGCAGTTTAGAAGAACCATACATCCTGATTCACGACAAAAAAATCTCGGCGATGAAAGACCTTCTGCCTTTATTGGAGAAGATTGCCCAATCCGGAAAGCCACTTTTGATTATTGCCGAAGAGGTAGAAGGAGAAGCATTAGCCACTTTAGTCGTTAACAAATTAAGAGGAACACTTTCCTGCTGCGCAGTGAAAGCACCCGGCTTTGGAGACAGAAGAAAAGAGATGATGGGAGATATTGCCACTCTCACTAACGGACAACTGATTGCCGAAGAACTGGGTTTGAAACTGGAAAACGTGAAGGTGGAGATGCTGGGTAAAGCAAAAAAGGTTACGGTGGACAAAGAAAATACCACCATTATCGAGGGCTCGGGAAAGGCATCCGACATCTCGGGAAGAATCACCCAGATTAAGAATGCAATCGAGAAGAGTGATTCCGACTACGATAAGGAAAAACTTCAGGAAAGGTTGGCAAAATTGGCCGGGGGCGTAGCGGTAATCAACGTTGGTGCCGCCACCGAGACCGATATGAAGGAAAGAAAAGAAAGAGTCGATGATGCCCTTTCTGCAGTCAGAGCTGCGGTAGAAGAAGGAATTGTCCCGGGAGGAGGAGTGGCTCTTCTGCGTTGCCAGGATGAGATTGACAAGGTAAAATTTTCAGGTCAAGATGAAAAGGTCGGGGGTAAGATTGTGAGGAAGTCCCTGGAAGCACCTTTGCGCCAGATTGCTGAAAATTCAGGCCTGGAGGGCTCGGTAGTGATTAATCAGGTGAAAAAGGAAGCAACAAACGTTGGGCTTAATGCCGAAACAGAAAAATATGAGGATTTGGTCAAGAGCGGAATAGTTGACCCAACAAAGGTGGTAAGAGTGGAATTACAGAATGCGGCCAGTATGGCTGGTCTGCTTCTGAATTCCGAAACCCTCATCACCGATATCCCAGAGAAGAAGGAAGGCGGTATGGCTATGCCTCCTGGTGGTATGGGCGGAGGAATGCCGGGTATGGGTATGTAAAGAAAACATAAAAAAAAGCCCCTGTGTTTTACAGGGGCTTTTTTATTATTCGGGGTCAGGTCTTGACATTTGACAAAATTCCATAGATATAAACTTGTAAATATTTTGTCAAATGTCAAGACCTGACCCCTTTAATTCCCATCAAAAACTCAGCATTGGAGGTTGTTTTCTTCAATTTTTCGGTAAGTAACTCCATTGCTTCTACAGGAGTGAGCGAAGAGAGGGATTTACGCAAAAGCCAGATTCGTTTCAGCTCCTCAGGGTCAATCAGAAGTTCTTCCCTCCTTGTTCCGGATTTATTAATGTCAATTGCCGGCCACGTCCTTCTATCGGCTAACTTCCGGTCCAGGTTAACCTCCATATTCCCCGTTCCTTTAAATTCCTCAAAGATAACGTCATCCATCCGGCTACCGGTCTCAACTAAAGCGGTCGCCATAATGGTCAAACTGCCTCCTTCCTCAACATTTCTGGCGGAACCAAAGAATTTCTTTGGTCTTTCCAGGGCAGTGGACTCCAAGCCCCCGGTCATAATCTTACCGGTATGGGGAATAAGAACGTTATAGGCCCTTGCCAATCTGGTAACACTATCCAATAGTATTACCACGTCCTTTTTATATTCCACTAAATGCTTTGCCTTTTCCAGAACCATCTCCGCCACCTGAATATGACGATTGGGTGGTTCATCAAAGGTAGCGCTGATTACCTCACCTTTTACCGAGCGCTGCATCTCGGTAACCTCTTCCGGTCTTTCCCCAATTAAAAGCATAATCAGAATAACTTCAGGATTGTTCGCGGTAATGCTCTCGGCTAATTTCTGTAATAGCACCGTTTTACCCGTTCGGGGAGCCGCTACAATCAAACCGCGTTGACCTTTGCCAATAGGAGTGACAAGGTCCATCACCCGCATCGCGATTTCTCTTGGTTCGGTCTCCAGAACAAAACGTTCATCGGGATAAAGAGGGGTGAGATTTTCAAAAAGAATTTTATCCCTGGCTATTTCCGGATTTTCCGAGTTTATGGCTTCTACCTTAAGAAGCGCGAAATATTTTTCGGTATCCTTGGGCGGCCGAATTTGCCCGGCAATCGTATCCCCGGTAGCTAAACGAAATCTTTTGATCTGGGAAGGAGACACGTAAATATCGTCAGGGCTGGGAAGATAATTATAATTAGCGGACCTCAAAAAGCCAAAACCATCAGGATGGACTTCCAGAAGTCCCTCCCCAAAAAGAAGCCCGTTTTTCTCTGTTTGCGCCTGCAGGACTTTAAAAATCAATTCCTGTTTTTTTAAACCACCGATTCCGTTAACCTTCAGTCCGCGGGCTGTCTTCTGCAATTTAGGAATGGTAAACTTCTTTAATTCCGTAATATTCAATTCTTCAGCCATTTTCCTCCTTTTTCATAATTTCACGGTAAATATTTTTCACCTGTTTTTTTGTCTCTTCTTTTGTGCCATTGTTATCAATAATGAAATTTGCTCTCCTTTCCTTTTCCCGCAAGGGAATCTGGCTCTTGATTCGCTTCAAAACCTCCTCTTCCCGGAACTTTCCCGTGAGAAGGATCCTCTTCAAAATAAGATTCTCTTTCGCCGAAACGACCAGAACCCTATCCACCAACCCCCTCACCCCTGCTTCAAATAAGAGCGGTAGTTCAATCGCCACCAGAGGAGATTCCAGCCCTGATATTCTTTTTTTGACCTTATTTATTACCTCAGGATGAATAATTTGTTCCAATTGCTTCCTTTTTTTCTGGCTGGAAAAAACAATTTTTGCTAATTTTTTGCGATTGCTCGTACCAAAATTCTTTTTAATCCGGAACGTAAGAGAACCATCTTTTGATTTCAATAGGGTATGTACTATTGCGTCAGCATCAATAGTCACAACTCCTAATCTCTTGAAAATCCTGGTAACAAAACTTTTCCCCGAACCAAACGTTCCGGTAATCCCTAAAATAAGCATAGAATTTATTAATTTTTCGTGATTTTGCGGTAAGTTTCTTATGTTCCCAGCGTCCAGGAGGAAAGGTAAGTTTTTTGTTCTTTAGTTAAGGTATCAATTTTAATTCCGAGTGACTTCAATTTGAGATAAGCAATCTCCTCATCAATTTCGTGAGGGACGGGATAAACCTTTTTTGCCAATTTTCCTTCAGTCCCCTTCAAATATTCCGCCGCTTTCGCCTGATTGGCAAAACTCATATCCATCACACTGGACGGATGGCCTTCTGCTCCGGCTAAATTCAAAAGTCGACCTTCGGTAAGGAGATAAATCCGCCGATTTTTAGAAATTTGATATTCTTCCACCCCTTCTCTCACCTTTGTCTTTTTATGAGAAATTGCTCCTAATGCCGCAAGATTAATCTCCGCATTGAAATGTCCGGAATTCCCCAAAATTGCCCCATCCTTCATTAGTTCGAACTCTTCTTTTCCAATAACGTTTTTATCCCCGGTGGTAGTGATGAAAACGTCCCCAATTTTTGCCGCTTCTTTGATTGGCATTACGCGATAGCCATCCATTACCGCCTCTAAACCCTTTAAGGGAGAGACCTCGGTAATGATTACATTCGCTCCCATTCCCTTAGCGCGCAATGCCACTCCCCTTCCACACCAGCCGTAGCCAGAGACAACAAACGTCCTTCCGGCAAGAAGGATATTCGTCGTGCGTAGTAATCCGTCAATCGTAGATTGCCCAGTGCCATAACGATTATCAAAAAGATGTTTAGTATTAGCGTCATTAACCGCAATAACCGGGAAACGGAGAAGTTTATTTTTCTCCAAACTTCTCAAGCGATGAATCCCGGTGGTTGTCTCTTCCGTACCGCCGATAATATCGGAAACTTTTCTTTTGTGGGCGGTGGAAACCAAATCGGCTCCATCGTCCATAAGGATTTGAGGTTGATAGCTCAAGACCTTTTCAATGTGAGTATAATAATCTTTAGCCGTCTCACCGCGATGGGCAAAAATATGAATTCCGTTTTTCGCTAAAAAGGCGGTCACATTATCATTGGTACTCAATGGATTTGAGGCACAAAGGTAAACCTTCGCACCACCCGCTTTAAGAGTGAGGGCAAGATTAGCCGTTTCCGTAGTAATATGAAGGCAGGCGCCTATTTTTAATCCCTTTAAAGGTTTATTTTTAGAGAAATCATTTTTAATGGTGGTCAGCACCAGCATCTGCCTGGCTGCCCATTCAACTAATAATTTACCTTTTCCGGCAAGTTTTAAATCCTTAATTTCCTAATCATTCCTATCTCTCAGCAATTTCTCCGCTAGCCTTCCTTTCCCAAGGAAAACATGTCTCCTCCCTCCTATGAGGGCCATAACAG
>DAOVNU010000067.1 GCA_030630065.1 bacterium
CCCAATAGTCCATCGGGATGCGGTCCGGTTTTTGCCTTTTAAGCACCGCTAACCAGCGTTCTTTTGGGGTCATACTTTCCCTGGACATAATTTATATAAGGGGCAAAGTTTGCAAAGAGGTTTTTTCTTGCAGAATTCCTTGCCCAATTTTACCAATAAAGCATGAAACTCCTGATAAATCTTGATATCTTTCGGCAAATTATCTTCAAAAAACATTCTTATCTTATCATAATCGTTTTCCGCAAACAAATTGGCTCTTTTTAAAATTCTTCTGGTATAGGCATCCACAACAAAGATTCTCTTTTCTCCGGCATAAAGAAGGATGGAGTCAGCGGTTTCCTTCCCAACTCCACGGAGAGTGAGTAATTCTTCCCTTAAACTTTTTGTTCCCTTTTTAAAAAAATTGTTTAAGTTTCCCTGATATTTTCTTAGAAAATAAGTAGATATTTCTTTAAGGCGTTTGCTTTTCTGATGATAATAACCTGCCGGTTGCACCAATTCTTCAATCTTTTTTAGAGGGGCATTGGCTAAAGATTTAATAGTTAAAAGTTTATTTTTTCGCAGATTCTTAATTGCCTTCTCCACATTTTTCCAGGTGGTCTGCTGCGTTAAAATTGCCCCAACGATAATTTCAAATTCTGTTTTTGCCGGCCACCAGTGTTGTGGACCAAAAGTTCTGTAAAGAGATTTATAGATAGCAATCAATGAAAATTTCATTTTTATTTAACCAGGATGCGGGATAATCCCAGAATCCCCACCGCAATAATCAGGATAAGGATTGCCCGACGAAATTTAACCTCGCTAACTTTATTTTTAAACCTCACTCCAAGCCAGGAAGCAAAAACAGCCGGGATAAA
The DNA here is from genome assembly GCA_030630065.1 of bacterium. GTDB lineage: Bacteria > Ratteibacteria > UBA8468 > UBA8468 > UBA8468 > DAOVNU01. The sequence continues at coordinate 858 of DAOVNU010000067.1, forward strand.
AGCAAAGAGAAGCAACCTCACGTTGGAAGGAGTGAAAAGGTGAAAAAAGAGAAAAGAGAAATTGGTAATAATTCCCAATAATAAAAAATAGGCCAGTAGTGTAGCGCGAAAGGAATTTTTATCCCAGTTGCAACCAATGCCGAAAATGATAACCGGTGGCCCGGCCATAGAGGTACTACCTCCTGACAAACCGCTAACTAACCCCACACCAATCTCGGCACTCCTTCTTTCCTTAAAAGGCAACCTTAAACCAGATAGAAAGAGTAGCCCGAAGAGAGCAACCAATCCGCCGATAACCGCACGCAGAATATCCGGGTTAAGATGAACTAAACCGTAAACGCCGATGGGCACCCCTATCAAGCCGCCGATTAAAAAAGTAAAAACTGTCTTCCACTTAATATGCCGGTTTGTCTCAATAACTAAAAAGATATTAACAAAAAAATTGAGAAGGGCAAAGGCGGGAATGACCTCTTTGGGTTCAAAAAAAATAGTAAGGAGTGGAATAGCTACTAATGCACTGCCGAAACCGGCAAAGGAAGAAGTTAATATTCCTATAAAAACTATTCCGGCAAAGATAAGGTTTTCCATTTTATATTTCCTGGCGGAGGATATTATTTAAACCTAAAGAATCAGCAAAATCAAGAACTTTATTGTATTCCTCTCTGGTAATTCTGCGGTTTAACTCCGGGATTTGGGGAGTGCGGTTGGCCGGGAAGTATTGTGCCATAAGAGCAATATAGGTATTCTTAGAGATTTTTTCGGCGATAAATTTCAGGACATTTTCGCTTTTTGCCAAATCATTGGGTAAAATGAGATGCCGAATAAGTAAACCCTTTTTGGCGATTCCTTTTTTATTTATTTGTAAATCTCCTACCTGGCGGTACATTTCTTTTATCGCCAATTTTGTTTTTGAAAAATAGTCGGGAACATTGGAATAAATTTTTCCATTTTTATCAGCGCCATACTTGAAGTCCGGCAGATAAACATCAATTACTCCGTCAAGAAGTTTTAATGTATTTAGCAACTCATAGCCGCTGGAATTGTAAACCAGAGGAATTTTAAGTCCTTGTGGAATAGCGAAAAGAAGTGCCTTTAAAATCTGAGGAACAAAATGGGTCGGGGTAACCAAATTGATATTATGGCAACCTTTATTTTGCAAAGAAACCATCATAGAAGATAGGGACTCTACAGTTTCCTCATTCCCTTCTCCCAACTGGCTGATGGGATAGTTCTGACAAAAAGAGCATCTTAAGGTGCAGTTGGTAAAAAAGATTGTCCCGGAACCCAGGTCTCCTGAGATTGGCGGTTCCTCACCAAAATGAGGATTCCAACTGGCAATAACAGGATTCTTTTCTGATTTGCAGAATCCTTTTTCTTCTTTTAGCCGGTTTACATCACAGTTGCGGGGACAGAGATGGCAACTTTCCAGGAGATGATAACCTTCCTCTACTTTCCTTTTTAATTTTCCGTTTCGGTAAAGTTTAAGATAGCCAGGGTACATTTAGTAAAGGTTTTCTATCTCCTCTTTTTAATCTGAAGTAATTTTTTTAGGTCAATAACATCCTGTTCTCTCCCTGCGGCTCGCTTTGCGCGAATAAGAGCATTCAGGGAAAGATAGTTGGAGGGTTTAGAACCATATTTGGAACGAAGACGATCACGCCAGGCGGTCTTGAAAGAAAGCCCGGCAACAGAAGTAAGTACATCTATCCGTATCGGCGCCACACCAAATTGTAAGACCGCTCTGGGGTTAAAATCGGCCAGCGAAAGTCCAAAATCCGTATTAAAAAAGGATTGTAGGGCTTTCAGGAAATGCTGGATATTTTTCCTGGTTAGTTCAATCCAGAAATCAAGGTCTTTGGTATAGCGGGGAACACCGTGAAAACCAAGGGCATGAGCACCAACAATCAGATATTTAACCTGATGCGCGTTTAACGATGCGACAAACTCTTCGTAATCGGGGTGGACATTCATTAGATTTCCCTTGCAACTTTAAGTGGTCAAGGAGGCAGGAGTCAACCACCATTACTCTTTTTTCCGGTTTCATTGAGAGCCAGAAATCGGGCTCAGATTGTTCTGCCTGATGAAGATTACTGAAATTTCGAAAATAAATCTTTCTTTTCATCTTCTTTATTATACCATACCCCTGGTTATTCAGCAAATTTTCAATCTTCTCTTCATTTTGGTAAAGTTTAAGATAGCCAGGGTACATTTATTCCAAAAGGTTGAGATGCTTATTCAAATGTTCTTCTACCAGATGATAATGTTCTGTTTCAGAGATAAAAAGCGAGCGATATATTTCTTCTCTGAATTCGGAAAGAACAGAACCATAGGTAATATGGATAAGTTGACGGGCATCAGGAAGAGAAAATAATTCTCCTAAGTTTTTGTCGGCAATCTTTTCAATGGGCAAAATTTTATCTAAATCAAGACCGATAGAGTAGGAAGCCCTGTCTTTTTCTATGTTTCGAATGGCACTTTTATGAATCTTTCGATACAGGGATGGATTTTTTAAAGCAATCGTTTTTATTGCCTGCAGCCAACTGGTCCCCGCGGTCTTGATATGGAAAGTATCGCCAACTTCAGAAATAATCGGATAGACGGAAAACTTATCGCTTCCGGAATGAAGACACAATTTATAATTTCCCAGGGACTGAGAAATTAGATAGTGCTCCTGATAACTTTTTTTAAATTCTTCTATATTCCCTCTATAATCTATTGCCTTCTGAAACTCACCCGGAAAACAGAGAGCCAAACCGGTGAAGACAACACCATTTTTTCTCAAATACTCTGTGATAAAAATATGGTCTAAAAAAGTGGTGGGAATACCAATCTCATCTATGGAAATTTCAAAATCAAATCTCTCCCTATAACTTTTGATTGTTTTATAAGAATCCACCGCAAAATTAAGACCTTTCACAAATGTGATAATAATTCTTTTAAGTTCTGATTCGGTAAAGAGATATCTCTTACCGGCAATGGAGTATTCCTTATTCAAGAAAAATCTTTCTATATCCTTTACCTCCGGGAGGGAGGAATAGCAACTTTTCTGTTCCTCTGCGGACATCAGGGAAGGATTGTTGATATAGTCAGAAGGGTCAATAGTAAACATAGAAAAACCTGTTTTTATTGCCTGATTGACTAAAGAAATGTCCTTTAAGTGGTCAGCATCGGCTCCATATAAACCTTTATACCCTGTCTCCATATACGCCCAAATTACCGTATCTATTACGCTTTGCATATTTCTTCCTGTCCGTCTTAGTTCTCTTGCCGACTGCTGGGCAAAAACAGGAAATACGTTGTTATGTTTTCTTACACATTCTATATGGGCGGGAGTGGCTAAACCAAGACGGTCTCCAAAGCCAAAGGAGGTCCTCAAATTGGAAGGAACTGGTGAAAGTTCCGGGAAGATTTCCTTTAGAAGTTCCGCATTGTTGTGATTCAGTGAAGAAAGTTTAGTCCCTTCTGCTATAAATTCTCCTTCAAATTTCTTACTTTCCTTGCCAGAAACCACCAGATACTTTTTTTTATTATCCTTTACTATAAAGAAGTAGTTGTCGTCATTTCGGCGTAAAGATTCCGGATAGACCTGATATCCAGGCATTATCATTTTGAATCTATCTATTACTATTCCATTTTCCACATTCTTAATTATATTTTCTTTTTCACATAAGTCAATTATTTTGACTTTAGTCAGGGTTTTGGGTAGAATAGAAAAAATGGTAAAAAAAGATTTTTTAACTAAATTGAAGCAGGAAGGCATAATCTTTGCCGATGGAGCAATGGGTACAATGCTCCAGGAAAAAGGATTATCTCCCGGGGCTGCTCCAGAGGAATGGAATATCAGCCATCAGGAGGAAATTCTTTCTGTCCACCAATCCTATTTGAAAGCAGGAGCCAAAATCATCCTCACCAATACCTTCGGGGCAAACCGGCTGAAATTAAGAAAGGTATCATTAGAAAAAAAGACAAAAGAGTTAAATTGCGCCGGGGCAGAGATTGCGCAGAAAGCAATTGAAAATTTTCCCGATTGTTATCTTGCCGGGGATATCGGACCAAGCGGGGAATTGATTCAGCCCCTCGGTAAAATATCTCCTGAGGAAATATATGAGGTTTTTACCGAGCAGGCAACAATTCTTGCAAATGCCGGAGTTGAGATTATTATTCTGGAAACCTTTACCTCTTTGCAAGAGATTGAGATTGCGGCAAGAGCAGTAAAGGAAAATACGGAACTACCGCTGATTGCAAGTTTGAGTTTTTTTGGAGGAGTCCGCACAATGATGGGGGATAGAATCAAGGAGATTGTCGAGCACTTAGAAAAGCATGCCGATGTCCTTGGCTCTAACTGTGGTGAAGGGGTTGAGGAGATAATTAAGGTAATTAATGAATTTCACAAATTTACCC
>DAOVNU010000077.1 GCA_030630065.1 bacterium
CAGAGATTTCCTTACTTTGGCAGTCCTTTTGCCTGAGAGTTTTGCCCCTTCGGCGTTCATCACAAAATGAATCTCTCCTGCCAATTTAGTATTCTGCCATAAAAGTATCTTTTTTGTCAAATTGACAATGGTACACTTTTCCAATATACTTGATAAATATGGAGAAGGAGATTTTTGCGGAATTAACTAAATTAAAAAAGGAGATGGTTGGTTCCCTGATGGAGTTGGTGAAGGTTCCGGCCATCAGCCCGGAATCGGGTGGAGAAGGCGAAGGGAAAAAGAGCAAATTTGTAGAAGAACTTTGTGGAAATATTGGCTTTGACCGGATTTATCACTATGATACCTTCAGTCACGGCGTAAAAAGACCCAACCTTATTGCCAAAATAAAAGGAAAAAAATCAGAAAGCAGATTGTGGGTTATTGCCCACCTGGACGTCGTTCCCCCCGGGGAGTTAAAATTATGGAAAACTCTACCCTTTGAACCAATAATTAAAAATGGTAAAATCTTTGGCCGGGGAACGGAGGACAATGGCCAGGATTTAATTGCCGCTTTATACGCCATCAAAGCCATCAGAAACTTAAGAATAGTTCCCCAAAGAGATATCTGTTTTGCCGCTCTCTCCGATGAAGAAACCCTCAGTAAATATGGAATGAAATATCTGGTTAAAAAAGGTATTTTTAAAAAAGGTGATGTTTTCCTTGTTCCCGATGGCGGCAGTCCGAATGGTTCCTTAATTGAAGTGGGAGAAAAATCTCTGCTCTGGCTGGAAATTGCAACAATCGGCAAGCAATGCCACGCCAGTATGCCGGAGAAAGGGGCTAATGCCCTGGAGGCCGGTTCCTATTTTATCTGCAAACTAAAAGATTTACGTAAAACCTTTAATCAAAAAAATCCTTTATATGAGCCCTCTTATTCCTCCTTTACGCCGACAAAGAGATTGGCAAACGTTCCCAATATTAACACCATTCCCGGTTCCGATACATTCTATATTGACTGCCGGATTCTGCCCTGCTACAAAATCTCTGAGGTCTTAAGGTTCCTGGAAAAAATTAAAAAAGAGGTAGAAAAGGAAAAGAAGGTAAGAATTAAAATTAAAATTATTCAGAAAGAAAAGGCAACAGAAACCGAAAGACAAATTTCAATCGTAAAGGGTCTAAGACAAGTGGTGCAGAAGGTTTGCAGAGTAAAACCAAAGGTAAGAGGAGTTGGCTGGGGCACCTGTGCCGCATTTGTGCGGAGATTGGGGTATCCGGCGGTGGTCTGGAGTAAGGTGGAGAGAACGGCACATCAACCCAACGAATACGCAAAGATTGAGAATCTTCTCACCGACAGCAAGGTCTTTGCCTTATTATTCAGTTCATTCTAATAAAAATGGGGGGATAAAAATGATTGATGCGGATTATATTATTGATAATTTTATCAAAAAATTGTATCAAAGAACAAAGCCGTCTCTGGCATTTAAAGAGCAAAAAACAAAAAAAGAATTTTGCTCCTGGCAGAAAAAATTAAAAGATAAAATAAGAGAACTTTTAGGAAACTGGCCAGAGCCGGCAGATTTAAAACCCGACTTATACAGTAGAGAAGAAAAAGGGAAATATACCCGCGAAAAATGGATTATTCAGAGCGAGAAGGATTGCTATGTCCCCCTGTATCTTTTAATCCCCAAAGGGATAAAGAAAGCGCCGGCAATTCTCTGCTGTCATGGACACAATGATTTTGGTAAGGATAATATCGCCGGGGTAACCTATAATCAGGGAGAAAGAGAAAAGGTAATCAGAGAGGCAAATTACAACTACGGTGAACAGATGGCAGAAAAAGGGTTTATTACCATCTGTCCTGACTGGCGTAGTTTTGGCGAAAGGGTTGGTTATACCAATCCTTATGCACCCAGGGATAAATGTAATATTCACTTTATCCAACATCTCATTTTGGGAGAAACATTATTAGGAGCAAATATTTTTGATGGGATGAGAGTCATTGATTTTTTGCTCACCAGAAAAGAGGTGGATAAAAACAGGATTGGTTGTATGGGACTTTCCTTTGGCGGAACGATGACCACCTACTTAACGCTTCTTGATGAAAGGATAAAAGCTGCAGACATTATCTGTTATGCCACCACTACCGAGCATTACACAATCAATAGAGCCAACTCCTGCGGTTCACAACTGGTTCCTTATCTTTACAAGTATGCCGATGTCGGGGATGTAATCGCCGCTATTGCCCCCAGAGCCCTTCTGATTGAAAGTGGGGCAACGGATACCTGCTTTTATCTGCATTCCGCCAGAAAAGCACATCAGATTGTTAAGAAGGCCTACAAGAGTGCGGAGGCAGAGGACAATCTCTGGATTGAGGTCTTCCCCGGAGCGCATTCCTTCTCCGGAAGATGTGCCTTTGACTTCTTCAAAAAATACCTCTAAATACCCATCATGAATTCCAAAGAAAGAGTATTACGAACCTTAGACCACAAGGAACCGGATAGAGTTCCTACAGGAGAATGGGGAATAGACCATGATACAGCGGAAAAGGTAATAGGACGGGAAACCTATTGGAGGAATAGAAAAAAGGAGACCTTGGCTTTATGGGCTGGTAAAAGGGACGAGGTAGTAGAAAGTTATAAGAAGGATTTAGTAGAACTTATAGAAAAGCTTGACCAGGATTTGGTGCCGGTGCATTTTGTTCCTTCTAAAGATTTAGAACCAGAAGAAATCAAACAAATAGATGAAAATACCTGGAAAGATAAAGAAGGTAGAATTTATAAATATTCTGCCGGGAATGATGCTATATATTGCACTCAAGACCCTACCAAGAAAATTTTCTCCTCTGGCAAAGAGCTCAGAGAATTCTTTGAATCAGAGTATATACCTAATGCAGGATTCAAGATAAAGAAAAAAGGGCAAAATGGTTATGAATTTAAACTGGAGGATGAATCACGATTGGAATTCATCAGATATGTAATCAGTAAATTAGGGAACGAAAAATTTATTTTTGCGCGAGATTTTAGCGAATTTGGTTCTTTTATGACCAATAATCAAGAGGATTTTTTTCTTTCAATTGCAATGCAGCCCGATTTAGTAAAGGAAAGTTTTAATCTTATCACCGAATTAAATATTGCCAGAGCAAAAATCTGTATCGATGAAGGGGTGGATGCCATTATGCCTGGAGGAGATTTTTCCGATTCTAACGGCCCGATGCTTTCTCCTGAAAGTATCAGGAAAATATTTCTACCCGGAATGAAGAAATTAAGTGATTATTGCCATCAAAGGGGAGTGAGGGTAATGAGTCACAACTGCGGCAATAACTGGAAGATAATGAATCTCTTGATTGAGGCGGGTTATGAATGCTGGCAGTCCATTGCCTGCAAGACAGCGGATATGGACCTTAAAAGGTTAAAGGAAAAATATGGGGATAAAATTGCCTTCTGGGGCGGAATAAATATTGAGACCCTTATCGATGGAACACCGGAAGAGAATAGGAAAGATGCACTCTATGCTTTAAAATATGCTGCTCCAGGCGGAGGATTCATCTTAGGCAGCAGTAACAGTGTATGTTTCGGAAGTAAATATGATAACTATATGGCCGCTTTAGAGATTCTCCATAAGTATGGAGGTTACCCTATTCGACTGCCTTAAAAATAATTTTAATTTTTATCAGGAAATAGTGCCAATGTGTGCAAGTTCGCGGGTACCTTTAGATAAAGTTTTAGCTTTGTTACAAGCAGAGCAAGCTCTGCTACTACAGAGCCAAGCACGGCAGGAGGCCGTGTGGAGAGGAGAAGAAGTAGATTATCTTCCTCTTTTGCTTGCCGGGGGTTCAGTTCCCGAAAGAAAAAACCTCCCTTCTTACAACCTGAAGGAGCAGTTCTTTGATCAGGAGAAAATGTTGTATGAACAGGCCTGGGCGGCGCTGTCCACAGTGAGGGCAAAAAGCGATGCTCTACCTTCAGTACGGGCTAATTTGGGGACAGGTTTTCTTGCTTCTGTTTTTGGTCTCGAACAGGAGGTCTTTGCGGATAAGATGCCCTGGTTAAAAAAACATTTGAGGAAGGATGAAATTGAGAAGTTCTCAGAAGAGAGTTTAAGCCCAATTTCAGATAAGGGCTTGATACCAAGAGCAAAAGAATACATGAATTTTTTTAAGGAAAGATTGACCGGGAAGGTAGCAGTTTACCTTCCCGATACCCAGGGCCCATTTGACCTTGCCCATTTAATTAGAGGGAATGAAATATTTACCGATATCTATGATGACCCGGATTTTGTCCATCATTTGATGGAACTCTCTACCTATGTCTATATTGAGGCATCAAAATATTTAAAGAGGGTAGTTGATGAACCTTTAAACGCAGGCTACCATAGCAATTCCCTTTATATGGAAAGTTGTGGGGTGCGCTGCTGTGAGGATACAACCACCCTTCTCTCTCCGGAAATTGTTAAGGAATTTATTGTCCCTTATATTAAAAAAGCATTATCTCCTTTTGGAGGAGGTTGGCTTCACTTCTGTGGTAAAGGAAATCATCTTCTTGATATTTTCTTGGAGATTCCCGAGATTAAGGGAATTAACTTTGGCAATCCGGAAAATTATGACCCGGCTGAAATCTTGCCAAAATTAGAATCTAAGGGGAAAATCTACTACGGCTCCTTTCCGAGGAAAGAGAGAGAAGGAGTGAAAGAATACTTTGCAAGACTTCTAAAACCCCTTCATAAAAAAGGAACTCTTCTTCTTGACTTTGACTTACCTGAAGGGGAGGAATCATCCTCAGTCCTTTCCCTCTGGAATTCGGTTCAGGATGAAACATTAAGATGAACCCCAGAGAAAGATTCAGAGAGGCATTATTGTTCGGGAAGCCGGATAAGGTACCTTTCTCTCCGGGAGGAGCAAGGGAATCCACTCTTGCCGCCTGGCA
>DAOVNU010000094.1 GCA_030630065.1 bacterium
ATTATGTGGGATGGCACCATTACCCCCTGTGTCTTTATCCCTTTTGCAGATAGGAAGTATGGGAACATTTATGAAGTTTATAAAAGAGGAGAAACGCTTACCGATGTGATTAAATCCCCTCTTTTCTCTGGTATCCGGGATTGGCAGTTTTCCTACTGGATAAACCAACCAAAGGAGAAATGTGGGAATTTGTTGTCTCCCTGCATCATCCGTGACAATTCTAAACTTTTCTATAATCTTATCAAGAAAACAAATGCAAAGCCGGTAGATGAAGGGGCAGAGACCTATCTATCCTTTATTGAGAAAGACCAAATGCCGGACTATAACCGCAGATACAACGAATTAAGTGAGCCAATCTGGAATAAGGAATACCTGAAGAAAATCTAATCCCTACCAATTCATGCTTCCTTCAAATATTTTTGAAAATCAATAATTCTTCCTTCATCAGAGGCAGCACCGGAGGCCTCCACCAGAGCAAGCGTTTTTAGATTTTCTCTACCAGAAAAAGGGGGCTCAATTCCTTCAGTAATATATTTATAAAATCCATTTAAAATGATTGAAACACCTTCTTCTCCTTCCTCTATCGGCAGAATTTCGTCCTCAGTTGCCTCTGGTTTTCTCAAATGAATCTGATTGTCAACAATGCCTAAAGAACCCTTTTCGCATTCAATGTGAAAAGTTGCTTTCTTACCGTGAGCCGCGAAGCCAGCCATAATACCAAAGATGAAACCATCTTCAAACTCTATCCAGGTGTAGTTACAGGCACCATTTTCATAAGGACTCCAGGAAGGGTTAAAACTATACCCCCAGACCCTTTTCGGCTGGCTGTTAAAAAGTGAAAGGATGGTATCAAAATCATGAACACTTCTTTCCCAGAGATAGGAATGTCTGACCTTCCCGGAATGTTTAGTTCCTGGACGCCAGGAAAGATTCACCTGCAGACCAAAAGCAGGTGTTCCGTAAGTTTCTTCTTTGGTTAGATTTGCCAATTTTTTATAGATAGGTTGATAGCGGGCATTCTGTGTTACCGCAACCTTTAGATTTTTTTCTTCTGCTTTGTCCACAATATCCTTTGCCTCTTTTAAAGATAGGGTAAAAGGTTTCTCCACCAGGATATGTTTACCGGCCTCTATTGCCTGCAGACATTGTTGATAGTGTAATTGTGGAGGGGTGATGATAAATACGCTATCTGCCTCAACATTTTTTAATGCTTCTTCTAAAGTAGAGAAGCATTTCTCTTTTGGAAGACCAGAGATAGCTGCTGCCTTTTCCATCGCCTCCTTATTCACATCAACGTAGGCAACAGAGACAAAGTCCTCTCTTTTATTGACTGCATTTGTCCACACGACACCTCTTCCTCCCACTCCTGAATGAATAACCTTGATTTTTTTCATTTTATTTCAACCTCCGGGGGGCTGATATAATTGTTAAAACTTTCTGCCACATTTCCTTCTTGAGCATCTCCCTTATGGATGTAGATTCTATAGGAGAATTTGAATTCCTTGTTTGCCTCCACAGTGTGTGAACCGTTTCTGTTTTTATCATTGTAGTAATAAGAGAGAGCAAAAGGATTGGCTGTCATTAAACCGTAATTCCTGACATGCCAGTAGGTGGGATATCTGAAATTATTTGGGTTATCAAAGACGGCTAAGCCCAGCTTTTCAGAATCAACTGGTCCGGAATAATCGCACCAGGGCGCTCTTTTTCCCCAGGTTTCATTCTCGGCGATTCCGCCATAACCATTCTCAATCTTTCCATTTCTATCCCCGCGCAAAGGTGTTGCCATGCGCACCGCAATGATTCCCCCTTCCTTGGTATCGCCAAAGGTAACTTTTCCTTCGGTTGTTTTGAATGTTACCTCAAAGTCAATAATTCTGATTTCAGAGATGTTATAAAATCTCATTGTTCTGATTTCGGTAAGTAATTTCTTTTCTTCTTTGGAGAGCCAGGAGTTCTCAGCCGTTATTTTTCCGTAAACAGAGCCGGAAAAAACTTCCTTAAACGAGTTGTGGCGGGTAAAGCCATGACCCTCTTCCTCACTCCAGCAATCTGCTCCGTTGATATCTCCAAAAACAGATAAAATACCCCGATGGTGAATATGGTCATGGTCTGGTGGCTCCGGTTTATCAAATAGTTCCCTTAACAGCGATTTTCCTGTTGGCCCTATTGCCGGATTCAAAAATGGTCGTGCCCAGTTCTTCCCAAAATGATAGGTGGTAAAAAGATTATTGTTAATCTTGATATCGACCGTATCCTCCTTTTTCTCCAATTCTATTTTTGGAAATTCTTGAGCGATTCCATCGGAAAGCAAATATTTTTTTTCTTCCCCTTTCTCTAAATTCTCAACAATCCAGGAAAGTTTGCCATTTTCAAACTGGCAGGGAATTTCCTGATTCTTCCCTAAGTCAACCAATTTAGCATTTCCTAAATTTTCTTCAACATCGCAACTTACCGGACAAAAATTCCGCTGATGAAAACCGGCCTTAACTACTATTTTCTTCTCCATTTTCTCCTTTCTTATTTAAAAACTTTCTTTAAGTATTCAATGCTTTTTTTCGCAATGGTCTCTGGACCAGGACTGAAATCAAAGACCTCTACTGAGAGGTACTCGTTATAATTTATTTTTTTCAGGGCATCCTTAATTGGCTGGTAATCAACTTCACCAAAACCTGGACCAAGCAAATTCGGGTCATTGGCATGGAAATGAACCAAATAATTTTGAGCAGATTCAATAATTTCAGGAATAGGTTTTTCTTCCCCGCTCATTGCCTTGACATCCAGATGAAGTTTAAAATTGGGGTGATTAATCTCCTTAATCATTCTTAAGGCATCTTCTGCGGTAGTGATGAAATTGGTTTCTTTTTTTGTCAAGGGTTCTAAAGCAATGGTAACATTCTTCTCTTTTGCCAAAGGAAGAATTTTTAGAAAGACCTCTTTTGCATAATTATATGTCTCTTCATAAGTAGAAGAAGGAAAAATGTCTCTTTGTTTGGGAGAGCCAAAAATCATCAATTTGCCATTTAAATCAGCGCAAAATATAATTAAGTCCTTTAGATATTTGGTCGTTTTTTCGCGAATGTCTTTATCCGGGGAACTGATGCTTAGTCCTTTCGGGGAAGCCAAAAGCCAATGCAGTCCAATAATTTCCAGGTTATTTTGCTCAGCCAGAGAAAGAATCTCTGCTCTCTTTGTAGCAGAAATTTCATTAACGTCTTCGGCAAAGGTGAAGGGAGCAATCTCAATTCCTTCATAACCGACATTTGCCACACAATCAACAATTTCTTTCCACTTCCAATCCTTAAACATCTCATTACAAATTCCAAATTTCATCCTGCCTCCTTTTTTAAATATGGTCTAAGGGCCAGATATAAAAGTCAAGAGGAAAAATCTTATTTAGAATTGGTGAAAGGTTGCCTAATGAGAAGCAATTTACCGGAATAAAGCTAAAGAACAGTCCCGCCATATCCTTCTCCGAAAGAGAAATTAGATTTTTGGTTTTTCTTTCCTTAATGGAGCAGTTTTTACCCAAAATCAGCGTAGCAAACTCTCCGCTTTCTTCCATCCGGAAGGTTATTTCTTTTTCCTCATTGGAACTCCATTTCTCCTCAATCTGGGGTAAAAATCCTTCTAAAGTTTTCTTCAGATTAATAATTTTGACCATATTAACAATTGTTAAGAACCAACCAGAAGCCGATTTAAATAAAACCTTAGGGAATCTTTTGCTTACCGGAACGGGGAGTGTCACTGCAGAAGAACCAAAGCGGTTTAAAAGATAAGCGGCGATAGAAGCAATAATCTTTTCATCTCCTCCCCATTCTATTACATCCTTGGCCTGGCTTTCTCCAAAAAGATTTATATAACCGAATTTTTCTTTCTCTTCCATCCAATAAAGAGCAGTGCCTATTTTTTGGTAAAGAAGTTGATAATCCTTTTTTGTTCTTTCTACCCTTAAAAATTCTTTTTCGTGCACAGAGATTATTTTTTTTAGAATCTCTTTTTCTCCCTGATA
>DAOVNU010000102.1 GCA_030630065.1 bacterium
GCCATATCGATGTATGAAACCGATTTTAGTGATTATCCTCCTAACAACGGAGAAGATTGCAAGAATCTGGTTTTTCTCCTCCAGGGTCCGGTGGCGAGTAGTTTTTGGCATGGTCCTTATATGCGGTTTAAGGAAGGAGAACTGAAAGACGGAAACCTTGTTGACCCCTGGGGAAATTCCTACCTCTATAAATATCCTCAAATCAAGCATTTTAATGTGGCTTATCTCCTTTACTCTAATGGTCCTGACCTGATTTTTGGCACCGAAGATGACATTGTGAACTGGTAAGAGGCGAGGAAGTTATCCTTCATCGGCACGCTTGATTTCCCCAGCGAGGAAATCTTCGCTCTCATTCCTTCTCGCTCATCCTTCGGATACCGTGCCCGCTTCGTCGTCATGAAGGCACTCTTCAGGAAACTTCCTCGCCTTGTAGTAGGGATAAAGATGAAAAGGATTATGGGTTTTACTCTTCTGGAAATACTGATTGCTCTGATTATAATTGGGCTTTTCAGTTTAATCGGACTTCCTGCCTTTTTTAACCGGGTCAGAAGTTCTAAATTGAAAACTGCAAGTGCATCTGTTGCGCAAAGTTTAAAGTTGGCTAAAAGTTATGCCGTTACCAGAGGCAAAATTTATCGGGTTGATTTTGATTTAGTTAAGGGTGCCTGGGGGATTTATGAGGGAGAAGAAAAAGGAGAATTAAAAGACAGATGGTTGAGATTACCTGACAACCTTGCGATTAAGGATACTACTGAAAATTTTAATCCGGCAATTTTTAGAGCCGATGGGACAATAAAACAAGCCGGTCACATTATCCTTGAAAATATTCGCGATCATACGACAAAAAAAATTATTGTCAACAGTTTAGGCGTAACAAGAATAGAGTGAAAACCCCATTTCATCTTTGTTGTCCAAGAGCGAAATTTTATGGTATAATACGATATAAAATTAAGTATCTTGAAGGGTAAAAAGATGATAAACAAAAGAGCAATGGGTTTTACCCTGATTACGGTCATTTTTGCCCTCGCCATATTAGCCATCGGAATCTTAAGCATTCTCGGTCTCTTTCCTCTGGGACATAAGGCGGTTAACAGAAGTAAGGCAATGACCATTTCTGCTCTGATTGCCGAAAAAGAGTTAAATAGAATCCGGGGTCTCTATAGCGCTTTTGATTCTCCTGACCCTCCGGAAGAGATGTTCGGTTTTGAGCCGGACTTCCCAAAATTTTCTTGGAAAGCAATTATCTCGGGAAAGGAAATCTATACCGTTGAACTGGAAGTTTCCTGGGAAGAAGAAAGAAAAAAGAAATATGAATCCTTCACAACAGAATTTACGAAACATTAAAGGGTTTACCGTTTTGGAGTTTCTCGTTGCCGCTTTTGTCCTGATTATTATTATTGGCTCCTCCCTCCTCATTTTTAAGGTAAGTTCCTCTTCCGTTTCTCATGGTGAAAATAAAGCAGGTATCTATGAAGCGGGAAGGGATGCCCTTGATTTTATACTCAGTCGTCTGCGTACCGCTTTGGTGAATGATTGGAAGAATAACCGCATTAACTTTATCGGAGAAAAGGGAAAGGCAAAATTCATTTGCCCTTTCTCCACACGCAAAGATTCTTCCGATATCTGTAAGATTGTCTTTTATCTGAAGAATAAGGACTTGAGGGTTTGGACAGAGCGGATGGGAAAAGAAGGGAAAGATTATTCCCTTCCCGATTCTTTTCCCGGAAGCCAGATTTTAATCTCCAACGTGAAAGGGATAACCTTTGAATATTATAATGGTGCTTCCTGGAGAGATTCCTGGGATTCCCGGGAAGGCGCCGGGGAGGATGGCAGATTACCGAAAGCGGTGCGGATCATAATCAAGATTTCTGCTCCCTCCGGGAGCGAAGGAAAAGAGCCGATGGAGAAAACTTTCACGGGTATTACCTATCTGGAGAATAGTGGGTAACAAGGGGATTGCTATTATCCTGGTCATCGGGCTCTTAAGTTTACTGATGGTCATTGGGATTTCCTTTCTGGTTCTAATGAGGTTTCAGGAGAAGCAATCTTTTAACTATCTTTCTCTTGTGAGAGCAAAGAATATAGCGAAATTGGGGATGGAAAAGGCAATTGTTCAATTAAAAGCGGATAAAAACGGTTACGATGTGGAAACGGAAACCTGGCATACGAACTTTATCGGAGACGAGGTGGATCTGGATGAGGATGGAAAAGAGGATTCACGCTGGTTCAATCTTTTCAGGAAAGGAAAATTAATTGGCAGATACGTTGTTTTAGTCAAGGATGAAGAGGGTAAACTTAACCTTAATGAGGCGGGTAATTTAAGCAAAGGTTTCTACACCAAGGAGCAGGGAGTTAACGAGGGATGGAAACCCGATGAGATTAAGTTAACGGTTCTACCGGGGATTGATGAGGGGTTAGCTAAAGCTTTAATTGAATACAGGTATGGCAAGGATAAGGCGCCGGGAAAAGCAAAAGAGGATGACGATAAAGACAATAATAAATTAACCGATGATGGGATTGATAATGATGGTGATGGAGATTACGATGAAGGAAATGAAGGGATAGATGAGCCGGATGAATTTTGCGCAAGAGGTCCATTCGGTGATGACCAGCCCTTCGTGACGATTGAGGACTTAAAGCGGGTTAAGGGAATCGGGGAGAAGAAATTTACGGATGTTAAAAATTTCATTACCGCCTATTCCTATGACAAAAATATCAACAGTAAGGGGGGATTAAGGGTGAACCTCAATACCGCATCAATAGAGGAAATAAAGTCCGCTTTGAGAAAGAGCGGGATTAATGAGCCGGATATTTATAACCAGATTGCGGTGAATATTATTGACTATCGCGACCGGGATGAGCTTCCCACCATTTATCTTGACCCGGACGTGGGCGAAGAAGGGAAAACATATTACGGAATTGAGGAGACCCCCTATATTAATGAGGTGGAGGCCTCGCCGATGATTAAGAAATCTCCTATAAAGATAGGCATTGCCTCGTTTATGATTGATTCAGGAGAATATATTGAACTTTTTAATCCTTACTCCTACGATATTCCCATTGGGGGCTGGACAATTACTGGCAGTGGAAAGGGAATATATTTTGGTATAACCCAACCCGTTTTTGTTCCTATTACCCCAGGAGCGGTTATTCAGGCAAATGGCTGTTATACTATTGGAGACATTATAGCCACTGTCGTCGCCATAATTCCAAAATTTCCTTTTATTCTTCTTATTCCCTGGCCCATTATTCCTTCACCCTCGGGGTGTGACCAGCGTTTTCCCTTAGAACTGCCAGATTTTGGGGCAAATCTAAAATTGACGGACAACCTTGGTCATACTATAGAAATTGCCAATTATGGTGTAGATATCTGGACACCCTTGAGCAAGGAGAGGAATGACCCCAGGGTAAGGAGTTTCTATCTTGGTCTGCAGACCCCCGGAAAACAAAATTCTATTTTTTCCGCCTCTCTTCTCTTCGGAAAAGAGGTAAACTTACTCAACTGGCAGAGTAGTTTTATGGTTAAAAATTATCCCCTCGCCACGGTTGGGGAAATGGGCTACGTCCACAAAGGAAAACAATGGCAGACAATTAACTTCTGGAAAGGAAATGATGACATTGCTATCTGTGACCAATTCAGCACCGCAGAGCCAATGGAAGAACCGATTAGAGGGCGAATTAACATTAACACCGCCTCTTGCGGGGTTTTGATGGGATTACCCGGGATTGAAAAGGAGTTGGCGGAAAAGATTATTGCCGCCAGAC
>DAOVNU010000034.1 GCA_030630065.1 bacterium
ATAATCTTTCATTAAAAATTGTTTGCTTAAATTTTCTGTTTGAAATTCTTTAATTTTTGAAAGAAGCGTCGAATCTCCCGAAACTGCTAAATCTACGGCATTATAGAAATTTCTCATTTGTCCTTCTGTTAATCCCGAACCGCTATGGAGATACTCCAAAATCATAGTTGTATTTGTGGCAAATAAAATTCTGCTGCCTAAAAGATAACTGCTTCTTTCGCATATTTCCCGTTCAATTTCATAACTTGAGTTGCAAAACTCAATAATTCCCTTTTTTTCAAAAACATATTCGCCGTGAATTTCCCAATTGGGTAAAATATTTTTGGCAAAATCAATCCCGAATCTTTGGAAGTTACCGTCTTCCATAGATAGATAAAAATCCAAATCAGTATTGTAGAGTAGTAAAGAGTTTTTCAGGATGAAAATTAAACTATTCTCTTTTTGAAACTCTTCATTCATATCAGAAGTTACCGGAATAATGACAGGTGTAATTGCTAAATTCTGAATTACTCCTGATAAGCTCTTCACATAATCGAGTTTCAGCATCCAGAATCCTTCTAAATCAGTATCAATATCATTAATGTCTTTTTGCCGTCCTGCGAAAGAAACTGGATTCCAGATATATCCTTTTCCCCATTTAACCGCTTTCTTCCCGACTTGCATTGAAAAGTTAGTGGAAAAATCTACATTGTTATACAATCCATAAATTTTAAAATCATTTTCAAAATCATCATTGGTTGTAAAAGTAAGTTGGTTTTTAAAATCCAGAAAAAATTTGCATTTTGAGTATTCATAACTTGCTTTTAGTTGAATCGAGCCAGAATATGAATCCCAATAATCTTTTTCCTTTTTATTAAAGAAACTGAGGGAGTATAATTTCGAAGAATTATTCAGGAAAGCAATTTCAGGTTGAATTTTAAAACTTCCAATAAATTCGTAAGGTTTTTTCTCGAATTGTTCCGGGTCAAAGGAATATTCCTGGGCAAGAAGAACGTTCTGGGCAAGGAGGAGAAGAATTGTGAAACTTAACTTCATTTCCTTAAATCCTTAATCTTGTCCATATAATTCAAGGTAAAAAGTTCATCGTCAATCTTGCGAGGTGATATTTTTGCAAAGATCATCACTGCTTTATAACCCTTGTGAAGCGGGCTGTCTGTTTCCAAAACCGCAGGGCGGATTATACCATTTCCGAAATTTTTTATTTGTTTAAAATGCAAAGTTTTAATCAGCATTCCGCTGGCAGTATAGCACTCAATTTTGGAAGGAGTTTTGTGCTTTACATCAACCCACATTTTTAGGGTATCATACGCAACAGCAGACGTTTTCGCTTTCAGGGTCAACAATTTCATTTTGCCGTCATCTTTCATTTTCACAACATCATATTCTACGCTGTAATCCAATCGCATAATATCGGAGTTATTGAAGATTCCGCCGATTACAGATTGTAAACTTGTTATCCGTATTGGTTTTCCGACATTCGGGATATACAACCACATATTATCATCTACTCTGAGGGTTGAACGTCCCACTTCAGATTTCGGAGCGAGGAAAGTGGTAGCCATCCTATTATTACCTTTTTTCAATGAAAACAGGACAAATTCTTTTTTTGCTCCGTCCGGTTCAATATTAATAATCTTCCGCAAGGATTCAAAGGACTCAGGCGATAAATTTCTATCGATTTGTTTTAGAAGTTCATTTCCTTCCTGAGCGAAAAGAAAGGTAAAACTTAAAATTAAAATTGATATTGCCGGTAAGATTTTTCCAAACATATTATTCCTGTCAATTTAATTTTGCCGCAAAGCTTTGATCGGTTCAAGTTTAGATGCTTTAAAAGCAGGTTCCATAACCGCTGCGATAGAAACTGCAATAACAATCAAGGTTGTTAATCCAATTTGTGCAAGCGAAACTTCCGGTTGCAGCAAGATGTTACTGTTACGCCCGAAAGCAATAGTGAGATGCGAAATATTCACAATATAAATTGCTATTAAACTGACGACTATTCCGATAACAGAGCCAAGAACTCCCAGAAAAAATCCTTCAAATACAAACATCAATCTGATTTTGGAAGGCAGGGTTCCCATCGCAGAAATAGAACCGATCTCTTTTGTGCGTTCATAAACTGCCATTATCATTACGTTCATAATGCTCACAAGCACAATGCCGATAAGGATTACTTTGATAAAAAGCGCCATCATGTCGATCATTTTGGCAATGTTGTAAAACGGCGATAAATCTTCCCAGGTATGAATTTCATAAATATCTTTGCCTTTTTCATTCTTGAAGGTTCCCAATTTCTCATTTAGTTCGGCTTTAACTTTTTCAAGCGCCTTAAAATCTGTCAAGCGAACAGCAACTTCGCTAATTTGGGCTTTATTCATTCTCAACAAAGTTTTTGCATCATCAAAATGGATATAACCGTATTTTCCGGTTGGACCCATTACGCTTTCCATAACTCCTGCGATTTTAAACGACTGGCCGTTTACCGAGCCATCCGCATTGGTTGCCACAAGCACAATATCATCGCCGATTTCGGAATTGAAACCTTTGGTAATTAATTCGGGAAGTAGAATTTCGCCTTTTTTGAGAAACTTACCTTCTTTCAGCCGCTCTTTTAGTAATGGAACAACCTTATCTTCATTCGCTGGTATAATTGCTGAAAATTTAGCGTTGGTTGATTCCAGATAATTACTCAACATTCCGCCGAAAAGAATTCTATAAGAATAAGTTTCAACTCCGGGGATTTCATCCAGTACATTCTCCATTTGCTTTATTTGTTTTGCGTCTAAAGTTCTATCAAGTGGTAAATTATCAAGAGCTCCTACAAAACCTTCGGCATGAATTTGAAGATGACCCAGCATCGAATCCGTGATCTCACCGATTATTACATTTTTAAAGGACCCGGCAGTTGCGGAAAACAATAGAACGGCAAGAACTCCAAAGGCCACTATTCCGATCGTAAGAAAACTTCTTCTTTTTTGACGGTAGAGATTTCTGAAAGCAATTTTTATAATATTATTCATTTTTTCTCTTGCCGATTTACCAAAACACCATCTTCAAGCGTGTAAATAATGTCAATTTCTTTGACTATTTTCGGGTCGTGGGTTGAGAAAATGAAAGTAGTACCAATTTTCCTGCTTAATTTTTTCATCAAATGTATTACCTTGTATGCGGAGTCGTGATCAAGGTTTGCCGTTGGTTCGTCTGCCAATACGATTTTAGGATCGGTTGTTAAGGCCCTGGCAATAGCTGCCCGCTGTTTTTGTCCACCAGAAATCTGGTTTATCATTTTATCTTTCTGGTCGAGCATTTCCACTTCATCCAGCAAGGAGAGAACCTTCTTCTCCCTCTCCTCCCTGGGAAGTGATTTCACCATCACAAGCGGATATTCCACATTTTCATAAACGGTAAGAACTGGAATCAGATTAAAATTCTGAAAAATGAACCCGAGATGCTCTCCGCGAAATTTTGCTCTTTCCACATAATTCAACTTTACAATATCCGTATCCATAACTCTTATATCACCGGAAGTTGGTTTATCGAGACAACCGAAGAGATTCAGCATAGTGGTTTTTCCGCTGCCGGAAGGACCGACAAATGAGACAAACTGTGATGAGAAAATCTCTAACTTGATATCGGACAGGGCCCTAATCTGCACCTCAGCCATTTTGTAAATTTTTGTAACTTTATCACATGAAATTAATGACATATTTCCACCTGTTTATTCCTTTTGTGCCCTTTTCCTTTAGTTTACTATTATAAAGTATACCCTAATATTTTTTGTTTATCAAGCAAGAACGTGTACAGATTTAGGAATTGGTCAAAAACTATGTTATAATATTTCTAAAAATGGAAAAATTAAAGGGAAAAGTAGCCATCGTTACCGGTGCGGTTCAGGGAATGGGAAAATCGGTAGCAAAACTCTTTGCTCAAGAGGGGGCTAAGGTTGTGGTCAATGATATCAGTGAGCAAAAAGCAAAAAAGGTAGTAGAGGAAATTAAGTCCGGAGGGGGAGAGGCATTAGCCATCAAAGCCGATGTAACTGACAGCAAAGAAATTTTCCGGATGGCAGAGGAGACCGTTAAAAAATTTGGCACAATCCATATTCTAATTAATAATGCCGGGGTTCTATGTCCAACCAAGACAGAAGAAATTAGTGAAGAGGAATGGGATTTGGTGATTAATGTTAATCTCAAAGGAACATTTCTTTGTACAAGAGCGGTTTTGCCGATAATGAAGAAAAACAGATACGGAAGAATAGTTAATTTTTCTTCTTCTGCCGGCAGGAGTGTGAGTACTTTAGGCGGAGTCCATTATACTGCGGCTAAAGCCGGCATTCTTGGTTTTACCCGGCAGTTAGCCAAGGAGGTTGCCTCTTTCGGGATTAATGTCAATAGCGTTTGCCCCGGTCTTATTGATACCGAGATGGTGAGGGGCAATTGTTCTCCGCAAAAATTAAAGAATTATGAGCATAGTTTTCCCATTTCCCGCCTGGGAAAACCGAAAGAGGTCGCAGATTTGGTCCTATTCCTGGTTTCCGATGAATCCTCCTACATCACCGGTGCCTCTTTAGACATCAATGGCGGCGACCTGATGCTTTAAAGGAATGGGGTCAGGTCTCCACATTTGACAAAATCCTGTAGGGTTAAACCTGTAAATATTTTGTCAAATGTGGAGACCTGACCCCTCAATTCTTATGCTCAGATATATCTATCGACGGCTTCTGCATTTAATTCCTCTAATTATCGGGATGACCTTTATCTCATTTTTGATTATTCAACTTGCTCCCGGTGATTACTTCACCCGGATGGCAATGAATCCGGAGATAAATCCCGCGACCATCGCCCAACTCCGCCAGGAATTTGCTCTTGATAGACCGTTGATTGTTCAGTATTTCCGCTGGGTTTTCAATATCTGCCATCTAAATTTTGGTGTCAGTTTCACCTACCACATTCCGGTTATCTTCATCATCAAAGGAAGGGTTCTTAATACCCTTGTCCTTTCCGTTTCCGTGATGATTCTTACCTGGTTAATTTCCGTTCCCCTGGGAATCTTTGCGGCTTTAAAGGAGAATAGACCTCCGGATAGAATACTCTCCGGACTTGCCTTCGTCGGAATTTCCATTCCTTCCTTCTTCCTGGCTCTTCTTTTGCTCTGTTTTTCGGCTAAGAGCGGTTGGTTTCCCATTGGCGGAGTGACCAGTATTGGTTATGAGGAACTTTCCGCTCTCGGAAAATTTGGCGATAGAATTCATCATTTAGTTCTACCGACTTTGGTTTTGGTGATTTGTAGTTTTGGAGGTCTTTTTCGGATAATGCGAGGAAATTTTTTAGAGAATCTCCGCGCTCCTTATGTTACTCCGGCAAGGGCAAAGGGTTTGTCGGAAAAAAAGGTTATCTATAAACATATCCTGCGCAATAGTATTAACCCTTTAATTACTATCTTTGGCTATGAACTCTCGGGGTTGCTTTCCGGAGTGGCATTAGTGGAAATTATTCTTTCCTGGCCTGGTTTGGGGAGATTGATGCTGGAGGCGGTGATGACCCAGGACCTTTATGTAGTGATGGCTTCTCTTCTGGTGGGTGGAGTTCTTCTGATTTTGGGTAACCTTGTTGCCGACATCCTTTTAGCTTTCGCCGACCCGAGAATAAGGTATAGATGAAAGAGGTGTTGAGAAGGTTAAAAGGAAGGAATAAACTGGCTTACTACAGTTTTATTCTCTTAATTATTCTTTATTTAACCGCTGTCTTTGCCGACTTTATCTCCCCCTATCCTTACACTCTACAGAACAGGCATTTATCCTATTCCCCGCCAACAAGAATCCATTTCAAGGAGACAAACGGCAAATTTCATCTGCGTCCTTTCGTCTATCAGTCCTATTTAAAAAACCCGGTACATCGTGAGTATGTAGAGGATAAAAGTAAGCCCTATTTTATCCATCTTTTTCCCCGGGGACCAGAACATAAAATTCTGGGCTTTATCCCGACTAATCAGTATCTCCTGGGGGTCAAGCCACCTGCGGTTCTCTATCTCTTCGGTGCTGACCTTTATGGTCGGGATATATTCTCGCGTATTCTTCAGGGTGCAAGGGTCTCCCTTTCCATTGGCCTGATTGGGGTATCCATTTCCTTCTTCCTGGGCTTGCTCATCGGGGGGATTTCCGGTTACTTCGGGGGGAAACTGGATACCTTTTTAATGAGATTAACGGAGTTGGTAATGGTTTTTCCCGGTTTCTATCTGATGCTGGCATTAAGAGCAACCTTTCCCACAACCCTTTCCTCCATTCAGGTTTATTTGATGATTATCATTATTCTTTCCTTCATTGGCTGGGCTTCCCTGGCCCGAATTATACGGGGGATGGTTCTTTCTTTAAGAGAAGAGGATTATATCTTAGCCGCCCGGAGCGTTGGCGCCGGCAGTTTTAGAATTATTCTGCGGCACATCCTTCCCAATACGTTGTCCTATACGATTACTGCGGCGACTTTGTCCATCCCGGGCTATATTTTAGGGGAATCGGCGCTTTCCCTTCTTGGTCTTGGTATTCAGGAGCCCCAGAGCAGTTGGGGCAATATGTTGGCGGCAGCCATTGGCAATCTTCAGGTAGTAACCCATTTCACCTGGGTGCTTGTTCCGGGCTTTTTTATCTTTATTACGGTAATGGCATTTAATTTTTTGGGCGATGGGTTAAGGGATATCTTTGACCCGAAAACATGGTAAAAAAAGACGGTTCTATATAGACTGATGCTAAATATTGAAAATTTAGGGGTAAGTTTTAGCGGAGAGAAGCAAAAAATTCCGGTTTTACGCGGAGTAAACTTAAAGATTGAAAAGGGTGAGGTTCTGGGTTTGGCGGGAGAGTCCGGTTGCGGTAAGAGTATTACCGCACTTTCAATTTTAGGGCTTTTACCCATAGGAGCGGATTTTGATGGAGGCAAAATTTTCTTTGAAGGTAATGACCTTTTACAAATGAAACCAGAGCGATTGCAGGGGATTCGCGGCAAGAAAATTGCGATGATTTTTCAGGAACCGGGTATCTCCCTGGATCCTCTCTTTACCATTGGTAATCAGATTGGCGAAGCCCTGCCAAATTCAAAATTTAAAACTCAAAACAACGAAGTCATTGCGAGGCACGGAGTGTCGTGGCAATCTCATGAGGTGGAAAGGTTATTGGAACTGGTAAAATTCCCAAAACCGAAGGAGGTCTTGCATCAGTATCCGCATCAATTAAGCGGCGGAATGGCGCAACGGGCGATGATTGCGATGGCACTTGCCCAGAACCCCTCTTTACTCATTGCTGATGA
>DAOVNU010000149.1 GCA_030630065.1 bacterium
GGTTGCGATTCCCACCTATATTGCTTATAACTACTTTGTCAGCCGCGTAAATAGTTTTATCACCGAAATGGAGAAAAGTGCTACCAGGTTGCTGGATATCTTCTCTTTGCGGGATAGAGAAATATGAGATTTAAACGGCATTTAAAGATTACTTCGGGAAAACTGGATATGACTCCTTTGATTGACATTGTTTTTCTTCTAATGATGTACTTTATGCTTACCTCAACCTTTATTATGCAGCCCGGGATTAAAATCAACCTCCCGTCTGCATTAAGCACAGAGAGTATGGAAAAAAAACAGATTATTGTTTGTCTCACCGCCGATGGCTCCATTTTTTGTGAAGAAAAAAATATTACCATTGAAGTACTGAAAAGTATTTTAGAGACCGAGAGTAGAAGAAATCCCGAAATAATGCTGATTATCAAAGGAGATTATGATGTTGCCCATGGTAAGGTGGTGGAGGTAATGGACCTGGCAAAGGTTTCCGGGGTCTCCTGTTTGGCAAGTGCCACCCAGCCGGTGGAAGAAAAAGAAAGATGAAAAAAAATCCTTTGAATTTGGCAATTTTAATTTCCTGTTCTCTGCATACCGCCGGCTTTTTCCTTTTTTCCATCGTTGTACCATCTAAAGAAAAGTCATTTTCCCCCATTGAGGTGGTTCTGCTGAAGGGACTTCCCGCAACAAAGAGCAACTTAATTCCGGTGATAAAGGAGACGAAGGTTTCTCCGTTCCTTCCGAAAAAAGAGAAGGAAAAAGAGAGAGTAGCCATTTATCTCCCGACAAAAAAAATATTGACAGAAAGGATAGTAGCAACGGAAAGCTCATTTGCCGGAGAACTGGAATTTTGACCCTTAAGAAATTTCTTACCGAGGAATCTGAAATTTCCTTACCTTCACCACCATTACCTGAAGTTAAGACCAACCAAAGTTTTCCCCATAGCGGAATCTACGGACCGGGGGGCAGTCGGCGTCTTCTCTTTAAAGTTCTTCCCGATTATCCCGAATGGGCGGAGGAGGAGGGGGTGGAGTGCGCTCTTTTACTGAAACTCTGGATTCTTCCCAATGGTTCGGTAGAAAAGGTAAAAGTGGAAAAAAGTTCCGGATATTCCCGGATTGACCTTATAAGCGCAGAAAATGCCAAGAAATGGAGGTTTAATCCTGTTTCGGATACGAAGAAGGTCTGGGGTATGCTTCCCCTGAAGTTTCAACTACAGTGATAAAGGTAGAATTATCGGTGGCACTGGCTCTTTATCTCCTCTCGGGAATGGTTCTTATCTTTACTATCTGGTGCCTCGCAGAGGTCAGAAAAAGAGCAAAAAATTTGAAGAGTGAGCAGGGATTCGTCTGGAAGTGTCCTACCTGTACGCATATTTATATAGACAGTAAGGCGGAGGAAATTAGCCGCTGTCCTCTTTGTGAGAGTTTAGTGAAAAAGGAGAGAGAAAATGATTACTAAAATTGGACTTGGTGCCGGTGATATCTGGAGTTATCTGGAGAAATATGGTCAGGCAAACTTTGCAGAGTTGGCAGGAAAGATAGACCGGCCGCGCGAATTGTTGCTGATGAGTATCGGTTGGCTTGCCCGGGAAGGTTATGTAATCGTAAAGAAGGTTGATGGAGATTTTTTGGTTAAACTGAGAAAAAAAAAGAAAAAGTAATTTATATTGGGGAGTCGTCTAACGGTAGTGACACGGGACTCTGAATCCCGTTGTGATGGTTCGAGTCCATCCTCCCCAGCAAGAAAGGGGTCAGGTCTCAACATTTGACAAAATATTTACAGGTTTAACCCTACAGGATTTTGTCAAATGTTGAGACCTGACCCCATCTATTTTTTGGGAATGAAGAGACGTTGACCAACGGAAAGCATCTCCGGGTTTTCAAGTTTGTTTGCCTTAATAATTTCTGCGATAGAGGTTTTATATTTTTGGGCAATTAAAGAGAGGGTTTCTCCCGGTTTTACGGTGTGATAAGCTCCCACTAAATAAACGGTTTTCTCCAACTTGGCAATTCTTTTTCTTAACCGATTATTTTCTTTGGTTACCTCTTCCAGGAAAATGTTTATCTTTTTTTCTATTCTTTCCCTATCTTCTTTAGAGGACAAGGATGATTTTTCCTGCGAAGAGGAAAGCTGTTCAATCTTCTTCTTTATTTGAAGAAGAGCATTTTGCAAATTATCTAAGTTTTTATTTAGAGAAGCAAACTCTTTAAAATCTTTCTTCTTCAATGCTAACAGATTTTCCTCAAGAAGGTTTATTTTTTCCCCCTGTTGCGTTAATTGATAGTCCTGCAGGGAAAGGTTTCCCGAGATTTCCTCTATTTTGTTCTGCAGGGATAAAATCTCCTCGCCCAAGTTCATCTGTCTTTCCAGAAGGTCATTCTTTATTTTTTTTAATTCCTCCTGGAATTCTTTTTTCTGTTTGATTAAATCATTCTGGGTTACCAAATCCCCACCACATAAAAAAAGAAGAACAAGAAGGGAGAGAAGAAATTTTAGAC
>DAOVNU010000073.1 GCA_030630065.1 bacterium
AGCGGTTTTAATGTCCACATCCAACTCCCGGGCAATGATATAGGCAAGGGTGGTTTTTCCCAGTCCCGGAGGACCATAAAAAAGGGTATGGTCCAGTGCTTCTCCCCTTTCCTTTGCCGCCTTAATAAAAACCCGCAGATTCTCCTTTACCCTTGTTTGTCCAACAAAATCCTTAAATTCTTTAGGCCGCAGAGATGCCTCATATCTTAAATCATCAGGAATTACCCGCGGATTAATAACCTTTTTCTCTTTCATTCTCTTTTTTACTTTCTCTTTTTCTCTCCCCAAAACGAGGAAAGTTTCTGTAGCGTGCCTTGTGAATTTGTGAGCGGGCACGGTGTCCCGTAGGGACGAGCGAGCAAATTCACAGAGTGCAGTCAGCCTCGCTGGGGCTGACAAACGTGCCGCTTAAGAAAGCTTTCCGAGCCTCTTCATATCTTTTCTAAGGATTTTTTAATCAATTCTTCCAGGGTAATATCTTTTCCCAATTTCGGTAATACGCTATCTACCGCCTTCATACTTTGATTTCGCTTATAGCCGAGCGTGACAAGAGCATTGACGGCTTCATTGCGTAAAACATAGTCCTCTTTTTCCAGAATTCCTTTTTCGGGAAGAATGGCAGACAATGGTTCCTTTATTTCCACAATAAGCCGCTGGGCCGTCTTCTTGCCAACTCCGGCAATCGTTGTTAATAAGCCGATATCCTCATTGACAATTGCCGTTTTCAATCTATCGGGAGAAACCCCGGAAAGAATGGTTAAAGCCAGCTTCGGTCCGATTCCCTTGACATCAATCAGAAGTAGAAAAATCTGCCTTTCCTCTTTGGTCACAAATCCATAGAGTTTTAGAGCATCCTCCCGAACGTAGGTGTGGGTAAAAATCTTGATATCTTTCCCAAGATTGCTTAATCGTTCGAATGTTGCCAGGGAAATTCCCACCCTATATCCCACATTATTGACCTCAATAATAATCTCGGTGGGCGACTTATTAACCAATTTTCCTTTTAGATAGGATATCATCTGAACTTTTTATTATACCATATTCTTTTGATTATAGGTATTATAAAAAGATGGGTAAAATTTATTCAACCTTCTCTAAATGGTCTTGATATTGAGCATAACTTGAATAACAAAGGGCGGTGGCTAAGGCATCGGAAGCATCGGCTAAGGGCTCTTCTTCCAGTTTCAGAATTTGCTTGACCATAAAGGAGACCTGCTCTTTAGAGGCATTTCCTCCTCCGACAACGTTCTGCTTGATTTGCAACGGGGTAAAAGAGAAAATTTTTCTTTTTTTGTTGGCGGCGGCAACAATGGCTGCTCCCGCGGCTTTTCCCATCTTCAAAGCCACCTGGGCATTTTTGGCAATATAGGTATCCTCAATGGCTACTACGTCCGGCTGAAATTTATCAATAAGGGAGGATAGGGAATCATAAATCTTCTTTAGACGAAGGGGAAAGGAAGTGGAGGATGAAGTGCCAATAAAACCACAATCGATAAAGGAAGGTTTTTTATCTTTAACTGCTATGATTCCATAGCCGGTTCTTAAAAGTCCGGGGTCAATTCCCAGGATAACCATAAATTATCCTGCTGTCATCGCCTCAATTACTTCATCGGCAATGTCAAAATTGCTATAAACGTTCTGGACGTTCTCATCATCTTCCAGACCATCCATCAACTTCAAGAGGTTCTCGGCATCCTTCCCCTCCAGCTTGATTGTACTTTTAGGCAGCATTGCCAGTGAAGTTTCACTGATATTAATCCCTTTCTCCTCCAGGACTTTTTTTGTCTTTTCTAAATCCTGCGGCTTGGTGATAACTTCGTACTCATTCTCCTCTGCTTTCAAATCCTCTGCCCCGGCCTCTAAAATTAGGGAGAAAAGGGACTCTTCATCGATTTTTTCTTTCTCTATTTTAATAATTCCTTTGCGTGTAAAGAGCCAGCCAACACAACCCGTTTGGCCTAAATTCCCATTATACTTGCTAAAAATATGCTTGATTTCCGAACTGGTGCGCTGGCGGTTGTCGGTTAATGCCTCAACCATAATTGCCACTCCCGCCGGTCCGTATCCTTCGTACATAACCTGCTCTAAAGCCGCAGCATCTCCTCCTCCTGTCCCCTTGGCAATCGCGCGTTTGATATTATCAGCCGGCATATTAAAACTCTTCGCTCTCTCTATTGCCAGACGAAGGCGGGGATTGTTTTCTAAGTCACTTCCACCAAGTTTCGCCGCCATCATTATCTCGCGGATAAACTTGGTAAATGCCCTTCCCCTTTTAGCATCAATCAATGCTTTCTTGTGCTTAATTCCCGCCCACTTAGAATGTCCAGACATTTATCCGCCTTCTTTTAATTTCTTCCAGAAATCTTCCGGCTTAAGACCTTCCAGTGTTTTTCTAAAATTCTTTACCTCTTCTAACTTGATTGGTCTTGTGCTCTCAGGAGAAAGACCGAGAGGAACCCTTTCTTTCATCAACTCCCTGGACACAAAAATGGGGACTCCACAGCGGAGGGCCAAAGCAATCCCATCGGAAGGGCGACAATCAATGTCCGTTATCTGTCCTCTAACTCTCAAGAGAATTCTGGCAAAGAACGTATTTCCTCTTAAGGTAGTAATCTCTAACCTCACAAATTCCGCATTTAATTCCTTAATAATCGATTTAATGAGGTCATGGGTCAGGGGACGCGGCAATTTTACCTTCTCCAAAACAAGAAGGATGGATTGCGCTTCAAAGAAACCGATAACAATGGGGAGGATTCTGTTCTTGCTGTCTTTCAAAATTACAATTGGGGCTCCGCTCACAGAATTAAGCACTACCCCGGCAACCTTTGTCTCAATCATCCTTGTATCAAATTAGCCTCATAAATGAGGCAACTACAATTTGCATTTACTCTTTTTTCTCTCTTGCCTCAATAATTTTTTTGGCTAAGTGTCCGGGAAGAATCTCGTAATGAGAGAAAGCTCTCCGACACTCCGCCTTTCCTTTAGTAAGAGAACGTAGTCCGGTAGCATAATTCGCCATTTCGGAAAGGGGCAACGAGGCCTTAACCAATTGATTGTTCTGTTTCGTCTCTATGGAGAGAACCTTTCCCCGTTTGCTATTAATATCCCCGACAATATCACCCACAAACTCCTGCGGAACTATAACTTCCACATTCATAATTGGCTCTAACAAAATTGGTTTTGCCTGCAAAATTGCCTTTTTAAGGGCAAGAGATGCGGCAATCTTAAAGGCAATCTCCGAAGAATCAACCGTATGGAAGGAACCATCATAGAGAGCTACCCTGATGTCAACGAGCGGATAGCCGGCGATTACTCCTTTTCCCATCGCTTCAAGGACACCCTTTTCCACCGCGGGAATATACTGGTTGGGAACTGCGCCTCCTTTAATCTCATCAAGAAATTCAAAACCCTTCCCCCGCGGTAATGATTCTACCCTTAACCATACGTCTCCATACTGACCATGCCCCCCTGTCTGCCGCTTATACTTGCCCTGAACAGAAGCCGAAGAGGTAATCGTCTCCTTATAAGCAACCCTGGGAATGCCTTTAATCACTTCAACGGCAAACTTATCCTTGAGTTTATTAATGGCAATATCGAGATGCAAATCCCCAACCCCTGAAAGAATGGTCTCTCCGGTCTCATTATCCCTCGCCACGTCAATCGTTTTATCTTCTTCCTTCAACTTGGGGAAGGCAGCGGCTAACTTGTCCTCTATTCCTTTCTTCGCCGGCTTCAAAGAGAAAGAAACCGCTGGTTCAGGAAATTTTAGAGGCGCCAAGACAAGAGGCGAATCAACATCGCTAAGGGTATCTCCGGTCTGAACCGAGGAAAGTTTTGCTACCGCTACAATCTCCCCTGCTTCTGCCCGGGAGATAGATTCCTGTTTTTTGCCAAAAACGCGGAGAAGTTGTCCGATTCTTTCCTTCTTCTCGCGGCTGCTATTATAGATGCCTGAGTTGGATGAAATCTGTCCCGAGAAAACTCTAAAAAAACTCAATTTCCCGGCGAAAGGGTCCAACACCGTCTTAAAGACAAAGGCGGTAAACGGACTATTTAGAGAAGGAGCCCTTTTTTCTTGCTGATTGGTTTTGGGGTTAATGCCGCTGATTTCTGCTAACTCCTCACTGCCGGGAAAAAAGATTTCCATAAAGTTTAAAAGCGACTCGATACCAATGCCTTGCAGGGAAGAGCCACAGAGAAGGGGAACAATTTTTCTTTCAAGAATTGCTTTTTTTAAACCATCTTCTATCTCCTCTTCGGTCAAACTTCCTTCCTCCAAATACTTATTCAAAAGGTTATCATCCCCTTCGGCGGCAACCTCTATTATTTTTTCCCGCTCATTCGCATAATCCTTTGCCTCCTCAGGAGAAAGCAAGTTTACAACCTTTTTCAACTTCCCATCTTCAAGAAGGGGTAGATTAACCGGCAAAATGTTTTTGCCCAATACCTTTATTTTAGCCAACAATTGAGCGAAATCTCCGTCAAGTTCATCCAATCTATTTATGAAAATTATCGTCGGCATCTTTTTCTCTGTACTCAATACCCATGCCTTTTCCGTTCCAACCCCAACTCCCTCCACCGCCGAAATATTAATCACAATACTATCCACGACAGAGACGGTTTCAATCACCTCACCGATAAAATCCGCATAGCCCGGGGTATCAACAAGATTTAAAGTAGAGTTTTTCCATTTTATAGAGGCAAGACCCAGGTTGATACTTACCCCTCTTTTAACCTCTTCGGCATCAAAATCCATTACCGTATTTCCCTGGGAGATAGTTCCTAATCGGGAGATATCGCCTGATTTGTAGAGGATGGATTCGCAAAGTAAGGTTTTACCTGATTTGGAATGGCCGAGAACACCGATATTGATTTTTTTCATTTTAGGGAATGTCCCTAGTAATGCCCTACTCTCCCGGAGGGTTGCCCCAACAGTACCATCGGCGCTGAAAGGCTTAACGGCCGTATTCGGAATGGGAACGGGTGTTGCCCTTTCGCTATAATTACTAGGAACTCAAATATTATAAATCAAATAAAAAAATATGTCAAAAA
>DAOVNU010000176.1 GCA_030630065.1 bacterium
AATAATCGATTTTTTCTTTTTCATTTAATATTTCTCACCTCTCCGGAATATTTTTTGGGAATTGCGACCGTTATTACTGCGGTATGGTTATTCTTTTCCGGCGGAATAACCTTTATTATTTTTCCTGAACAAACTCTCTCTCCTTTTCGGTTTAAAGCATCCACCTTCTCTTCCTTTTTTGGCAAAGGCAGAAATTCATAAGGAAGAGAGACGGCGGCTTCTTTTTTGTTAAAATTATGGTTAACCACAAAGATTGCCAATCCCGGACAAACCGCAATGCATTTACCGCATCCCTTACATTTTTTCTCATCCAGTTTGGGAAGATTAATAATCGGCTTGCCAACGGTAATCGCTTCAAAAGGACAAATGGTCTCGCAGGGGTTACAGGGAATCTCCTCCACACACTCAACCACCGCAACCGGCCCTTTTCTTAATCGTTCTTCTGAAGGATAACCGGGAGAATCCCGATAAAATTTTTCCTCAAAACATTTCATATATTTTTTCTTTCTCTTTTTCTCTGGTTTCGCCGAAAGGGCCCTGACGCAGAGCAAATAATCTTTCCTGAATTAAATTTTTCTTTTTCCTTGTTTTCTTACGTGAAATATATCCTAAGGATTCAGCGATGGCTATTCCAGCCAATTTTCCTTCCTCCATTGCGGTGGAGGCCTCCTCCACTCCGGAAACATCTCCGGCAACATAAAGACGGGAAACGGTTGTTTCCATATTTTTATTGTGCAGGGGAAGAAAGCCACCTAAAATTGAAGAATAGAAAAATTTACAATTAGCCATCCAGCAGAGTTCTGCCAAAGGTTCCAAGCCCACCGCTAAGCAGACAAGGTCCGCTTTCAGGACTTTTTCCGTTTTCTTTATTGGTTTAAAATTTTGGTTAATTTCAGAGATTGTCACTTTCTCTACACTATCTTTTCCTTCCGCTCTCAAAATTGTATGGCTGGTAAGGATTGGCACCCCCATTCTTCTTATCTTTGCGGCATGGACCAGATAACCACCAATTCCGGGTAATGCCTCTACGATGGCTAAAACCTCTGCCCCGGCCTGGACTAGTTGGTAGGAAACAATCAGACCCACATTACCCGAGCCGACCATTATTACTCTTTCCCCCGGAAGAACCCGATGCAGATTGACCATTGTCTGGGCGGCACCGGCCCCCATCACTCCCGGTAAGGTCCAGCCAGAGAAGGAAAGGGGATTCTCCGAAGCACCGCTGGCAATAAGAACCCTTTTTGCTTTAATAATTTCGCTCTTGTCCTCTTTCTTTATTCCTAAAAGAGAGTCCTTAAAGATTCCCCAGACGACGGTATTAAGCAACACCTCAACACCCAAACTTTTTGTCTCTTCTAAAAGTTCTTCACCAATATCATAGCCCCTTATTCCCGCCTTATGAACTGAAGAGCCAAAAAAACGATGAATCTGTTTAAAGAGTTGACCACCCGCTCGGGAATTTTCATCAATTAAGGTTACCTTTGCCCCATTTTTAGCCGCCTCAATGGCTGCAGAAAGTCCGGCAGGACCACCCCCGATGATTACAACCTCTTTTTTTATTCTTTCTTTTTCCATTTACCGAGACCTTCCTGTGTTTTTATTCTTATTCCTTCTTTCACCAGGGTAATGCAGGTGCGCACATTAGGAACCCCATCTACGGTCATTACACAGTCGGTGCATTGACCAATGGCGCAGAAAACCCCTCTTGCTTCTTTATCTTTGGAGGTATAGCGAAACACTCTTATTCCCGCAGCAGTCAAGGAAGCGGCAATCGGCTCCCCTTCATAAGCAGGAATCTTCTTACCATCAACAAGGATAGTAATCTTTTCCCTTTTTGCTTCTTTTCCTAAAATAGGATGGTTTTTTACCCTTAAATCTTTGTTTTTCATCTGCGGTATTGGTTAAATGTTTCCACTTGAGAAAGAACATTATTTTGCGGATATTCAGGACGATGCCAGCGTAAAACATTAGAGATAAAACCACCTTGAGGAGAGTTGAGTTTTTCTACCAATTCCTTTGCCTCTTTTTTTACTTCTTCTGGATTCCCTCTTGCAAG
>DAOVNU010000160.1 GCA_030630065.1 bacterium
AGCGGCAGCAAAACAGACCAAAAGGAAAAACCGAAGTTGGAGAAGAAGAGATTGCCGGCATTGTATCCGATTGGACCGGCATCCCGGTAGTCCAACTTCAGAAAGAGGAAAGTAAGCGACTTCTGGAGATGGAGCAGGAAATTCATAAGACGGTTGTGGGGCAGGATGAACCAATTGTGGCGCTTTCCCGGGCAATCAGAAGGTCCCGGGCCGGTCTCAAAGACGCTAAACGACCAATCGGTTCATTTATCTTTTTAGGTCCAACAGGTGTAGGTAAAACGTTACTGGCAAAAGCATTGTCAGAATTCCTCTTTGGCTCTGAAAAGGCCCTGGTGCAGATTGATATGTCCGAATATATGGAGAAGTTTGCGGTGAGCAGATTGGTGGGAGCTCCTCCCGGCTATGTTGGCTACGAGGAAGGGGGGCAACTCACCGAGAAAATAAGAAGAAAACCTTACTCGGTAATCCTCCTTGACGAAATTGAAAAAGCGCATCCGGATGTTTTTAACATCCTGCTGCAAATCCTGGAGGATGGGAGATTAACCGATTCTTTAGGGAGAACGGTTGATTTCCGTAATACTATTTTGATTATGACCTCCAATGTGGGCGCAGAAACTTTAAAAAAACAGGGAGTTCTTGGTTTTAGCAAGCAGGATGAGGAAACCGGCTACGAAAAGATGAAGGAGAAGTTGCTGGAAGAAGCAAAAAAAACGTTCCGGCCAGAGTTCCTCAACCGGATTGATGAGGTAATTGTCTTTCGCAACCTGACCAGAGAGGAACTCTTGAAAATCTCTGATTTGGAGATGGCAAAGGTTAAGGAAAGATTAGCCGAGCAGAAAATTTCCATAGAACTGGATAAAAAAGCCAAAGAATTTTTAATTACAAAAGGATATGATGAAAAGTTTGGCGCGCGACCCTTGCGTAGAGTAATCAGCCATTACATCGAGGATAAACTCAGTGAGGACGTCCTCAAAGGCACTTACAAAAAAGGGGCAACAATCAAAATTACCGCCGATAAGGAAAAATTAATCTTCAAATGAAGAAGATTTTTCTCCTCGTCGCTCACTTTGTTTTAGCAGAAACATAAAGAATCTTTACTGCAAGCAGTTCACCAAAGTAGTTGCGGTGCTAACTTGCTCCCAGGAATCAGTTGTAGGAAATAGTCGCTTCGGACAGAGCTCCTCACTACTTTGGTGATAGCGTAAATATCGTAAAGATTCTTCTCTGATGCGTAAATAGACAACAAAGTAAATTGCATCATCAGAGAAAATCTTCTTCTGGAATAGGATAGAGTGAGAATGGCAGGAAAAGATGTTTGAGGATACGGAGAAGAGGTGAGGGAATAATGTTTAAAAATAGTGTAGAAACCTTTGAAGAATTTAAAAAATCAATGAATTGCCAAGCAAAAGGTTTCAAATTAGTGAACAATTGTATAGGAAAGCACCAGAAATCAAGTAGTAAATTAAGTAGCAATTACTTAAATATGTGTCGCAAAAAGGAAGGGAGAGCAAAACGACCTCTCACTCAGGAAGAAAAAATTGGAGTATGGGAAAACAATTTTAGGAGACAGTCTCAAGAGATACAAAAAGATTTACAGGTCAAACTAAAAGAAATTTTTGAGAAATACAAATTGTCGGGGCAATAATATGCCTAATAGATATACCTGCCCTAAATGTGGTAAGGAAATAAGCGAAGCAAATATGATAAGAGGAATTTGTCCTCACTGCCACAAGGTTTTTGATTCTTTACCGCAAAATATAGAAGAAAAAAGTAATAAAGAACAAAAGGACAATGGAAAGGAGGAGAAAGACAATTGTGATGAAAGAGAACTGAGTGTAGGGAAGCAAGAGGTTAAATTAACTCCAAACATAGGAGAAAATATTGCGTCTGTTTGTTTTATTTCATTTATCCTAATAACTTGGGCGGTGCTTCTGATCGTGACGATTGTTACTCCTGGTGATCCTGAAGAACCTCTATGGGCAGAAGTCCTAGGTCTAGGACTTCTATTATTATTCATTACAATCTTGTTTCTAAGAACGCTCTGTAGACATTTCACCTTTCGTGCCACTGGTATTTGCCCATATTGTAACAGTGAGATTTGGGTTAATCTTAAAAAAGAATCCCCGCAATTTTCATTTTCTTGTCTTATCTGTCGAGAATTGATTATTTTTAGAGATAGAAAATTTTTAAAGAAAGGGGAAATAATAAATTAACCAAAGGAAAAATTTATGCCTATATCTATAGAAGAAATAAAGAAAAAGATAGAAGAATTTAAT
>DAOVNU010000049.1 GCA_030630065.1 bacterium
ATAAAGTTTATAGGCGCTGTCTTGATTAAGATAGGTTTTACCTACCGCACAGCCATAAAAAAAAGTAAGAGAAAAAAGAAATAAAAAAGTTATCTTTTTCAATTTATTTTTTTCACTAAAACGACTCAAGCCCCTCTGTATCTCCCCAGAGGGGAGAACATTAGAATCACTGCGGGTTCGATGAATCGAACCCCTACAATGTAGGGGCGACATTTATGGCGTCCGAGCAAGCAGATTCACAGAGTGAAATCAAACTCGCTGGGTTTGATGAACGTGCCGCTTAAGAAAGCTTTCCAAGTGTCCTTATTTTATCACATCTTGACGACAATTTCTATTTCTGATATACTCTTGCATTATGAGTATTACTTATAAACCACACAATCGCAAAAGAAAACGGACCCACGGTTTCTTAAAAAGGATGCGCAGCACAGGAGGCAGAAGCGTGATTAATGCCCGCAGGAGAAAAGGGAGAAAAAGAATAACCCCTTAAGATTGCCACGTCCGCCAAGGCGGACTCGCAATGACTGAATAGAAATGAAGGAAATTTTGCTTTTTTTTATTAAACTTTATCGCAAATTCATTTCTCCTTTTCTTCCTCCTTCCTGTCGATTTTATCCTTCCTGTTCTCGCTATACCCAGGAGGCACTGGGAAGATTTGGCTTGAAAAAAGGACTCTTGCTCTCCTTGAAAAGATTAAGTCGGTGTCATCCCTTCTCTGCAGGAGGTTATGACCCTGTACCAGGAAAAAATAAATTATGGAAAAACGAGCTGGTTTAGCCATCTTTCTTTCTCTTTTGGTTCTGATTAGCTTCAGTTACTACTCTAATCAGAAATTACCAAAGAAGGAAGAAATACTAAAAAGAAGCGAACAAATAGTTCAACCTACCCCCACAAAGGAAATTAGTGGAGGTCAGATTCCCCTGTCCGCCGAAGGTTCAGTGGCGGCTCCGACCCGCGGGCTTGCCAAATCAAGCCCCTCCTCCAAAAGGCATCCGTTGATAGAAATTCCCGTGGAGACCGACCTCTATCGGTTAGTTCTTTCCGGGGATGGAGCCATCCTAAAACTGGGCTTAAAAAATTTCCGCAGGGAAGGAGAGGAATTTTTCTCCGTCATCTCCGCTGATTCAATTTTTCATCCTCTGGAATTTACCGACTGGGGAAAAGATATCTCTTATCGCGCGGATAAAAAATCTCTTTATTTAGACCAGGAAAATAAAATTGGGAAAATTATCCTGAAAGGAAAAAACAGAGATGGTTTAGAGATAACTAAAATCTTTACCTTCGATAATAATCGTTACGGTTTTGACTGGACAATAAAAATAAAGAATTTTTCCTCACAAGAGAAGTTAGTAGATAAAATGGCAATCCTTTGTGGTTCGGGGTTTGCTACCGAAAAAAAAGACGCCAGCAGATTCAACGTTGAGGAAAATCAAATCTCAACCAATGGAGAAATTACCAAATTCAGGGCAGGAAAAGTAAAAGAGAAACGGACGATTAGCGAAACAAATTGGGTAGCGCAAAAATCGCAATATCTTCTCCTGTTCTTAAAACCATTTTCGGGAACAAATTCTTTTATCTATCCTGAAAAAAAGAAACTTATTCTTGGAATTGACGTTCCTTCATTTATTATCCCCGGGAAAGGAATTGTTGAAAAAAAATTCTTTTTCTACGGCGGACCGGCAGAATATGAAATTACTAAAGCAGAAGGTAACGGAGTAGAAAAGACGGTGGAAGGAGGTCTTTTTGTCACCCTGGGAAGATTTATCCTGAAAATTCTTACTTTCTTCTATAACATAGTTGGCAACTGGGGTTGGGCAATTGTTATTCTCACTATTATGCTCAAGATTCTTCTCTTCCCTCTCTCTCGTAGTTCATTCCGTTCCATCAGTCAGATGCAGAAACTACAACCCTATCTCAAGGACTTAAAAACAAAATACAAGGGCAACACCCAGATGATGAACAAAGAGATGATGGAACTCTATCGTAAGTATAAGATTAATCCTCTGGGGGGCTGTTTGCCAATGCTTGCTCAAATGCCGGTCTTTATCGCCTTTTTCTTTATGCTGCGTAATGCTGTTGTTCTCCGCGGGGCAAAATTTATTTTCTGGGTTAATGACCTTTCTTTGCCGGATACAGTAGTTACTATTCCTAATTTCCCCGGAGGGGGTATCAATATTCTCCCGCTCCTGATGGGGGCAAGTATGCTTGTTCAACAGAAGATGACCGCTACCGACCCCAACCAAAAGATGATGGCGATGATGATGCCTATCTTCTTTACCTTTATCTTCTATAATTTCCCGTCAGGTCTTCTTGTATACTGGCTACTGACAAACATCTTGAGTATTTTTGAACAGAAACTTATTGGAAAAAAGTGACCATCACCCTCCCCTCCATCCCCTCCCTTGAGGGAGGAAGGTTCTATCCAGCGGATAGAACCTCGTCATGTGGTGGGATGGGAGAGGGACACATTCATGCTTTGAAAAATTCTTTCTTGATAAATCTCGTAGCGGCACGTAATCCCCTGTCAAGAAAAATCGCTCCAATTATCGCCTCCAGAGCATTGGCAAGATTAGAAGAAAGTTCCCTCCCGCCCTGGGCATCCTCGCCTTTCCCCAGAAAAAGGAATTTACCTAAAGAAAGTTTCCGGGCAATCACAGTAAGTTTTTTCCCATTAACCAGGGATGCCCTTTTCTCGGTTAATTCACCCTCGGCTGCTTGAAGATACTTCCTGTAAAGAATATCGCTCACCACCAGTTCCAGGATAGCATCGCCTAAAAACTCCATTCTCTCATTAGAGGGAAGATTGTTCTCGTAAGCAAAAGAGGAATGAGTTAATGCCTCCTTAAGACGTGATTTTCTCCTGAACCGATAACCAAGAACCTTTTCACACTCACCTATTCTTTTCATATTTCATAATCAGAAGAATAACCATTAATCCTAAACAAATAAGCATCAGAGGGGTATTCCCGAATTTAGTATAAAAACTCAAGGATGAAGAGGGGCGAATTTCCTCGTTAAGAAAACCGGAGACAAAAATGCTTTTGCCATTTTTCTCCACCCTTTTCAGGATTTTTCCCGAGGGAGCAATAACCCCGGAAACACCGGTGTTGGCTGCTCGCAGAAGGTATCTTCTATTCTCCACTGCCCGGAAGATACTTATTGCAAAATGCTGGGAGGCGCCTGAACTACCGAACCAACTATCATTGGTAATGTTCACTAAAAAATTTGCTCCCCTTTTTGTGAATCTCCGGGAAAGTTCAGGAAAAATATCCTCAAAACAGATTAATGTCGCAAAATTTCCCGCCGGTAAAGAGAAAATCGTATAATTTTTCCCCGGACTAAAATTAGGAATAAAGCCCGCGGCTTTTTTCATAAACCTTTTAAAAATAAGAAATTTTTTTCCCGGGACAAATTCTCCGTAAGGGACAAGATGAATTTTGTCGTAGGTTTGCACAATCTCTCCTCCGGGGGAAATTAAAAAGGCACTGTTGTAATCATTTCCTTTTCTACTATCCAGAGAGCCGGTAAGAAGATAAAAATTTCCTTCTTTGACTGACTCAAAAAGAATTTTTTGAATTGGTTCATCCAACCTCAAATAAGTATTAACAGCACTCTCCGGCCAGATAATAAGCTCGGACTTGCTCTCGGTTGCTTTTTCTGTGAGTTCAAGATATGTTCTTAGATTTCCCTCTTTAGAGGTTGGCTCCCATCTTAAAGAGGAAGGAATATTGCCCTGGATGATAGATATTCTTAGACCCTCCCCCTTAACGAAGGACTCCCATCCGGTGGATGGGAAAGAGGTATGGTGGGGGTGTAAGTTGTAAAAACCAAAAACAAAAGCAAAAATCAGAAAAAGAAAAGAAAGGGAAACGGAAATCCTTCTGCGCTTGAGCAAGAGTTCGCTGAGACCAATATTAATCAAGATGATAAGCCCGGAAATAATGTAGACCCCAAACAATGAGGAAATTTGAATCAATTTTAAATTTTGATATTGAGAGTATCCTAAAAGCAGCCAGGGAAAACCGGTAAGAAGATGACTTGCGATGTATTCCAGAAGAATCCAGAGGCAGGCGCCAAAAAAGTTCTTAGCGGCAAAATTCCATTTACTAATCAGGAAAGTAAAAAAAGCTGGATAGAGGGCAAGATAAAAAATCAAAAGAAAAAAACCTATCCTGGTAACGTTGGTCAGCCAGAAAAGGGTCCCTGCAAAAAAGACAAGACCAAAGAGATAACCTGAAAGAAAGGAATGACGAGAATTCTTGACCGCAAAAAGGAGAGGAACAAAAGCAACCCAGGCGAGAAGTTCACAGTTAAATTTAGGGAAGGCGAGAATGAGAAGCAAGGCAGAGAGGAGAGAAAGAAGGATGCTCTTTTTCATCAGCCCTACTTTATCTCCCTGTTCTGCTTATCAACTCGGATAATTTTTGGTTTAAAATCTTTGATTTCTTCTTCCGCAAAGATTCCGTAGGAAAGGATAATAATTTTATCCCCTTTCTCAAACCAGCGCGCCGCCGCCCCATTGATGCAAACAACCCCGGAATTGGGTTCTCCTTCAATATAGTAGGTTTCTACGCGCGCTCCATTATTGAGATTCAAGACCTGAACATTCTCATTGGGACGAATATTGGCTCTCTCGGCAAGCGTTTTATCAACGGTAATGCTCCCGACATAATGAAGTTCGGTAGCGGTAACCGTTGCCTCAGAAATCTTTGACTTAAGAATTATTCTCTGCATAACGACCTATTATATTACAAAATTTGACCAGAATCAATTTCTAATCAACATATTATCAATCAGTCGGGTCTGGCCAACCCAGGCCGCGACGGCAATTAAGGTATTCTTTTCTATTCTTTTAACATCTGCAAAGTCGCTTAGATTTACCGCTTTAAGGTAATCAATTTTTATTTTTTTTTCTTCAATTATTTTTTTTAGTTCTCTTAAAACTTTCTCCACATTCCTTTCTCCGGAACTAACTATTTTTTTTGCCTTCTGAAGCGCTTGATAAAGAATGGGGGCAATTTCTCTCTCTTCTTTGCTTAAATATTTATTGCGGGAACTTATTGCCAGACCATCCTTTTCTCTAAGGGTAGGCAAACCGACAACCTTAACATTCAGGTTAAGGTCTTCTACCATCTTTTTAATAATGATTAGTTGCTGGGCATCCTTCCAGCCAAAATAACTTTTATCCGGTTTAATAATGTTGAACAACTTTGCAACAACCGTTGTTACCCCTCTGAAATGCGTTGGGCGGGAAACCCCGCACAACTTCTCGGATAACTTTTCTACCCGAACATAAGTACTATAGCCATCAGGGTAAATCTCCTTGTTGGAAGGAGTAAAGAGAACATCGGCTCCAGCCGCTTTTGCCAATTTCTTATCCCTTTCTAAATCCCGCGGATACCTTTTGTAATCCTCTTCCGGTCCAAACTGCGTTGGATTGACATAGATACTGACAACAACCGTATCGCAATCCTTTTTTGCTCTTTCAATCAAGGAAATATGTCCGGAATGCAGGTATCCCATCGTGGGAACAAGACCGATTGTTTTTCCCAATTTTTTCTGATGTTGAGAGAAAGATCGCATTTTTTTAAGAGTTCTAATAATTTTCATCTATCTCCCTTAATAGTTTCTCAACAGTTTTTTTAGTTACGGGGTCTCTAAAAGTTGGAGCAATTTCGCTCAATGGTTCAAGAACAAATTTTCTTTTACTAAGTCCTGGATGGGGAATAATAAGGTTGGGTTTATTTAAAATTAAAGAGTCGTAGAAAAGAATGTCCAAATCAATGGTCCTTGCATCCCCCTTTTTATGATTTTTTTTTCTTCCCAGGTTTTCTTCCATACTTTTAAGAAATTTCAGAAGTGCTCCTGGCTTCAAATCGGTCTCTATCTCTGCTGCGCCATTAAGAAAATAGGAACCCTTTACTCCTTCCGCCGGCTCTGTTTTAAAAAAAGAGGAAATTTTATTAACCTTAACATTTTTGCTTTTTAACAATTCCAAAGCGGTTTTAATATTCTCCTCTCTGTTCCCCCTGTTTGTTCCTATCCCCAAATAAACTTTAGCCATTATTTGCGTTCAAGAAGAAGTTCATCAACTCATCACCTTTTTTAAGATAGAATTTCTTTTTAGCAGTAATTTCATCAAATGAACTGGCATTATTGGATTTTATCCCTTTGCCAAAAAGAAGGAAGGGAACCGGGTCAGAGGCATGGGTGCGGGATTTTAAGGAGGTGATATGGTCAGAAAGAAT
>DAOVNU010000017.1 GCA_030630065.1 bacterium
TCCGGCACCGGGCAGGCGTCAGTCCCTATACGTCGTTTTGTTGACTTTGCAGAGACCTGTGTTTTTAGTAAACAGTCGCAGGAGCCATTTTTTTGCAACCCTCTCGTGCGAGAAATTGTAAAAACGCCTCACACTAACAGGGCACCCCTTATTCCGAAGTTACGGGGTCAATTTGCCGAGTTCCTTAACGAGAGTTATCTCGAGCGCCTTAGCATATTCTGCTTGTCTACCTGTGTCGGTTTGCGGTACGGTTACCTGAAAACCTTGCTTAGAGGTTTTTCTCGACAGCGTGGAATCAATCAGTTCGCTCGCTCCGAAGATTGAGCTCCTATTCGCCTCTCGGTTTTAAACGGAAAACAAGGATTTATCTCATCTTCCAACCTACGGGCTTAAACCACAATATCCAATATGTGGCTGACCTATCCTTCTGTGTCCCCCCTTCGCTCAAAACGGTTTTCAAATAGTATCCGAATATTAACGGATTGTGCATCATCTACGCTTT
This sequence comes from bacterium, assembly GCA_030630065.1. Taxonomy (GTDB): domain Bacteria; phylum Ratteibacteria; class UBA8468; order UBA8468; family UBA8468; genus DAOVNU01. Next base: position 503 of record DAOVNU010000017.1, read on the forward strand.
TCAGCCTCGACTTAGCAACCGACTAACCCTGGGCGGATTAACCTTCCCCAGGAAACCTTAGACTTTCGGCGAATCTGTTTTTCACAGATTTTTTCGTTACTTATACCGGCATACTCTCTTCCCATACGTCCACCCGTCCTTACGGTCGGGCTTCACTCGCTTAGGGAATGCTCCCCTACCGAGAAAACAGTTAAAAATAACTGTCCTCTCCCACGGCTTCGGTAATGGACTTGAGCCCCGTTGAATTGTCGGCGCAGAATTGCGGGTTTCTAAAAAATCTTGCGATTTTTCAGAAACTCCAGATCGACCAGTGAGCTATTACGCTTTCTTCAAATGATGGCTGCTTCTGAGCCAACATCCTGGTTGTCTGAGCAACTCTACTTCCTTTACCACTTAGTCCATATTAGGGACCTTAACCAATGGTCTGGGCTGTTCCCCTCTTGACTATGGAGCTTATCCCCCATAGTCTGACTCCTCCAGCAACAATAGCGGTATTCGGAGTTTAATTGGATTCGAAGACCTGGTGGGTCTCCTTGCCCATTTAGTACTCTACCTCCACTACGCTTATCCTGGAAGGCTAGCCCTAAAGTTATTTCGGGGAGAACCAGCTATCGCTGAGTTTGATTAGCCTTTCACTCCGACCCACAACTCATCCCAGCAGTTTTCAACCTGCACGGGTTCGGACCTCCATTCGCCGTTAAGCAAACTTCATCCTGGTCATGGGTAGATCACTCAGCTTCGGGTCTATCCAGTACAATTCAATCGCGCTATTAGCACTCGGTTTCCCTACGCCTCCGTCCTTATCAGGACTTAAACTTACTGTACTGGCTAACTCGCCGGTTCATTCTTCAATAGGCACGCCATCACCCATTCTCCTTCAAAAGAAGGAGCATAGGGCTTTGACTGCTTGTAAGCGCACGGTTTCGGGTTCTATTTCACTCCCCTCTCGGGGTTCTTTTCACCTTTCCCTCACGGTACTTGTTCACTATCGGTTGAAAGACCATATTTAGTCTTAGCCCATGGTCGGGCCGGATTCCTACAGAATTTCACGAGTTCCGCAGTACTCAGGGAGATGGCGAAGGTCTCCATTATTTTTCGCCTACCGGGCTATTACCGTCTCTGGCCAGTCTTTCCAGAACTGTTTAGCTAAACAATGAAAGTTATTACCTTTGACCAATCTGTATCTTGGTCGTGCCAAACCCTACAACCCTAAATGGAGAACACATACAGGTTATTACCTCCATTTAGTTTGGACTCTTCCCTTTTCGCTCGCCGCTACTTGGGGAATCATATTCATTTTCTTTTCCTCAGGATACTAAGATGATTCAGTTCTCCTGGTTTGCTTCTACCTCCTATTTTATTCAGAGGTAGATATCCGCTACAAGAGCGGATAGGTTGCCCCATTCGGAAATCTCCGGATCAAAACCTGTTTGCGGCTCCCCGAAGCTTATCGCAGCTTACCACGTCCTTCTTCGCTGTCTTTCACCAAGGCATCCACCGTACGCCCTTACTTGCTTGACCATAAATGAAAGATTGTCAAAGAACAATTAATAACAGCAGTGTCATTCCCGCAATGCGTAAGCGGGAATCCATACTTTAATTCTATTCTACCTTAATTTTTAATAGATGTCAAATGCTTAAAGTTTGTTTTTCTTCTCTTCGTACTTTTTCTTCATCTGCGCATACTCTTTGGAACGTTCCGGAAGAAGATAAAGGTCATTTGTAAGAGTATATATTTCTTCCGCCTTCTTTAAACAGTTTGCATTTTCGGACTGGAGATTCTCCTTTATTTCCCCAATGCTTGTAATTTTCCCCTTTTGAATTCCTGCGACAAGGTTAGTTAAGAAAATAATTCTCTTGTCTTTTCCGCGCAATTTTTTACTTAAGGCCAGGACCTGCATTCCGCTTTTGTAAGCGGACTCAATATTTGACAGGAGAAAATTAGAGAGGGTGATTAGATAAAGACCCCTTAATTTTAACTCAGGGTTTTTGGTCGTCCTGACAATTTTCTCGAAAGCGGCAATTGCCTGTTCATAGGTATCTTCTCCCTTATCCTGGGCATTTGCCTTTAGAAATATTTTGTAGGCATCCACATACTCCTGGGTTACACCGGGAACGTCAGAAAAATCTTTGATTGTTAGGGCATCCGGGTCAACCTTTTCTGTGGCGGCAATGATGTCGGTTACTCCTACCAGTTTCATTGCTGCGGTCTTCACCAGTCGTTCCTTGTTGGCCCACAATAAAAGATTAACGGCAATCCCAATTCCTACAATCCACAAAAAAATTCTTTTCTTTCTCATACCCCCTCCTTCTTTCACACTAAAATTTACTCTCTTTTCAGTCATATGTCAAGTGGACAATCATCTAATTCTTGTGAACCGTATTTGTTCCAGGGCATCTTATTCAGTGCTTTCAGGACTGTCTGGAAAAAATCTTCTCCTTTAACATCTTCTTTGAGAAGTTTCTTAGACGGATCTCTATCGCTAACATTTATACTATATGGTCCAGGGATTTTAAAAGGTTTAATTTTATTACGCCTGGCTATTGCCTTCTTTACTTCATTATATATTATCTCCTGTGCCCTTTGCGGATGCAGACTCCTGGCATTATAGGGGCCAAAAGCAAACTTGACCATTCCCGTTTCCACCTCAGGAATTTTCTCCTTTATCTCTTTGCAGATTTCCTGGTCACCACTAACAAAGACAAATGGCACATCAAAATATCCAGCTAAAGCGGCACACATCGATGTTTCACTTAACAGATATTCATCATTGTTAATGTGCCAGAGGGAATGCGGGAGATTAGCATTTTTTGTGCCTGCCATAGCGTGTTGACCAATAGCTATTACGGCATCAGAACTTCCATCAAGGGAGGGAAGCCAGCATGGGGCTCTTCCCCCTCGACCATGAATAATCTCAGCTATCGGGTCAAGCTCTTCAAAAATAATGTTGTATCCCGACCCATGAGAATCATTGACATAGATAATCTTTGCTTCAGAATCTTTAGCTGCTCTCACGGCTGCATTCACCTCCCCTGTAAGTAATTTCCTCATTCTCTGACAGTGATAATAGTTGGCTATGGACTGGCTTTTTCGATCTTCAAAAGAGACAACTCCGGCTACCCCCTCTATGTCAGTGTGAATATAAATCTTCAGTTTTTTCATTTATGATAGTTCAATATTGGTTTCAATATTTTTTTCTGTACAGAGCACAGAAAATATTACTCGTGGAGATAGAGAGAATTGAACTCTCAACCTCCGCAGTGCAAGTGCGGCGCTCTCCCAATTGAGCTATATCCCCTTATTCTGTCAATTATATTGCAATTGTTTTCTCGCGTCAAATCTTTCTTGATAAATAAATCCAATCAGGATATAATGTCAAAATTAAGAAAGGAGAACTATGGTTAAAAAAATTAAGGATGTCGTCTGTAGAAAAAAGATTGCGGAGAAGGAGGCAAAAGAGAAAACGGAGCATAATAAAATTACCTATTGTTTCTGCAGTAAAGGATGCAAGGAGAAATTTCTCAAGGAGCCCGAGAAGTATCTCAAATTAAAGGGATAAAAAATGAATAATAAAGATGATTTTAGAGGAGGGGATACCTGGAGGGTTTTCAGAATTATGGCTGAATTTGTGGAGGGGTTCGAAACTCTTTCCCGGTTAGGTCCGGCTGTTGCTGTCTTTGGTTCTGCCCGCACAAAAAAGGATAATGAATTTTACCAAAAGGCAGAAAGGTTAGGATCTCTTCTGGTTAAAGAAAATTATGCGGTCGTTACCGGGGCTGGTCCCGGCATTATGGAGGCGGCAAACAAGGGGGCAACGGAGGCAGGAGGAAAGTCGGTTGGACTAAACATCGAACTTCCCCACGAGCAGAAACCAAACCCTTATGCTAAAACCTTAATTTCTTTTCATTATTTTTTCTGCCGGAAGGTGATGTTTGTAAAGTATGCTCAGGCATTCTTTATTTTTCCCGGGGGCTTCGGGACTCTGGACGAATTTTTTGAATCGACCGGACTTATTCAAACCCGGAGAATTGGTAAATTTCCGGTGATTTTAATCGGGAGAAAATACTGGGGGAAATTACTAAGATGGTTCAGAAGTTCATTGGTCTCCAATGGCTACATTAGCGATAAAGATATGAATCTTTTCCATATTGTGGAGGAGCCGGAGGAAGCAATAGATGTTCTCAAAAAGTTCTATCAATAGGAGGCGAGGAAGTTCTACTCCTCAAACCATCCTCTTTCCTGTAATTCGTTGAGGTTGTCCGGGAAAGATTTTACAATTATTTCCAGAACGCATTTCATTAAAGAAACAGTCCACATCTCGGGAATACCCTTGATAATTGTGGCGCGCCCTTTTTCCTTCCTATCAATCTCTTTGTTAATTTTATCAAGGATTGAATTCATGTGTCCTGAAATAAGATTGACCTTTTTCGTTTTGTTCTTATAGGTATATTCCAATGCACGCAAACCATACTTCTGAACTAACATTTTGAGATAATCAAACTGCTTCTCGTCAAAACCCTCAAACTGCTTTTTGGCAAAAGAAGAAAAAGGGTTAATAACCAGAGGTTTTTCCACGATAACCTTTCCCTCCCTTACTTCAATGAGGGTATCCTTGATTAATTCAGTGGTGAGATAATAGTCAACGTTCGTAGGAGAGAAAGTATACAGATTTTGTCTCACAGGCCTCAAAACTTTGGTCTTTTTTAATGCTTCTTCAAACTCTCGGTATTTATCCATACTCTTATGTGGAGCGGGAGGGAGTTGAACCCTCATCTCTGGAGTGCGATTCCAGTATTCTCCCATTGAACTACTGCCCCTTTCAGCGGGCTTGATAAATCAAGCCCCTACATTTATGCAATGATTATACCAGAATTAAGGGGGAAGGGCAAACTTGCGATTGCTGATTTCTTATGTTATAATTATTTCTCAAAAAATTTATGAAAGCGGCAGTTTTAGAGAAAAAAGAAATATTACAAATAAAGGAAATTCCAAACCCCACCCCGCAGGAAGGGGAAATCGTTATTGAGGTAAAGTCCTGCGCTATCTGCGGGACGGACGTTAAGGTTTTTCATCACGGACACAAACACATTCGTTTTCCCCGGGTAACCGGACACGAAGTAAGCGGCGTGATTGTTGCTCTGGGTAAAAATGTAACCGGATATAAAGAGGGAGGAAGAGTAGCGGTTGCTCCAGCCATTCCCTGCGGAAAATGTTATTATTGTCGCCGCGGAATAGAGGCAATGTGTGACAACCTCACCGCAATCGGCTACCACTACGATGGAGGATTCGCCCAATTGATGCGGGTTCCCGTTGATGCGGTCAACAATGGTTGCGTCAATTCCATTCCCGAAAATCTTTCCTTCGAAGAGGCATCTCTTGCCGAGCCCCTTGCCTGCGTAATTAATGGTCAGGAATTATCAAAAATAAAATTTGGGGATGTAGTCGTAGTGATTGGAGCGGGACCAATTGGTTGTTTTCACGTCGAACTGGCAAGAATAAAAGGGGCAAGAAAGGTAATTTTAACCGAGATTTCTTCCGAACGTCTGAATAAAGCAAAATTTACCGATACTGACGTTTATCTCAATTCTGCCGAGGAGAATTTGCAAAAAAGGGTCTTTGAGGAAACGGAAGGCAGGGGAGCGGACAAAGTAATTGTTGCCGTCGGCTCCGCTAAAGCGCAGGAAGATTCCTTGAAAATTATTGCTAAACGTGGAATAATTAACTTTTTTGGCGGATTACCTAAAGATAAACCTACCATCAATTTTGACAGTAACGTTCTTCATTACGGAGAAAGTTACGCCGTAGGAACGCACGGCTCTGCACCAAGACATAATCAACTCGCCCTGGAAATTTTGGCCAACAAAAAGATTGACGCCGAAAATTACATCACCGAAAAATTTCCTTTGACAGAAATTGAAAAGGGCTTAAAGATGGCGGAAGAAAAAAAGGGTTTGAAAATAATCATTCAGCCATAAAAATGGAAATGGAAAAAGAAGAAGCGATTTTTCTCCTGAAGAAGATGATGCAAATCAGGCAGTTCGAGGATAAAATTTCGGAACTCCTCGGCAAGAATATTGCCCAGGGGGGTTCTCACCTTTACGCTGGCGAAGAAGCGGTAGCGGTGGGGGCAATCTCGGTCTTGAATCCTGACGATTATATTACCTCTACTCATCGGGGACACGGTCATGCGATTGCCAAGGGAGGAAAACTGCCGGAATTGATGGCTGAAATTCTGGGAAAAGCAACAGGGGTCTGCAAAGGGAAGGGTGGTTCTCTTCATCTTGCCGACCTTTCCCAGGGTAACCTGGGCGCCAATGGTATTGTGGGAGGAAGTTTGGGGATTGCGACCGGCGCAGGAATTTCCGTTAAGATGAGAAAAACAAAACAGGTTGTTATCAGTTTTTTTGGTGATGGTGCATTGAATCAGGGTATTTTTCACGAATCCCTGAATATGGCTGCAAAATGGCACTTACCGGTAATTTACCTCTGTGAAAACAATCTTTACGCAATGTCTGTCTCGGTAAAGAGAGCCACGGCCGTGGAGGACTTAACCAGGAGAGCGTTGGCCTATGACATCCCGGCAGAGAAGGTGGACGGAATGGATATCCTGGCGGTGAGAAAAGCGGTAAAAAAATGGGTTGACTTTGCCCGGGAAGGGAAGGGGCCAAGTTTTCTTGTTTGCAATACCTATCGTTACTATGGTCACAGCAGGAGTGATGCCAGGGTCTACCGCACCAGAGAGGAGGAAAAATCCTGGAGAGAGAAGGACCCGATTATTCTTTTTAGCAAAAAACTGATTGAGGGAAATGTCTTAAAGGAAGAGGAGATAAAAGACCTGGAGAAAAAAGTTAGGGAAAAGATTGAAGCGGCAACAAAATTTGCGATGGAGAGTCCTTTACCGGAACCAGAAGCATTATATGAGGATTTATATGTCTAAAACAAAAGAGATAACTTATCGGCAGGCGCTAAATGAAGCATTGTTTGAAGAGATGAAAAGGGATGAAAAAGTTTTTTTGATGGCTGAGGATATTGGTCCCTACGGCGGTGCCTACGGAGTTACCCTGGGATTGCTGGAGAAATTTGGGGAGGAACGTGTGCGGGATACCGCTATCTCAGAAGCCGCAATTATTGGCGCCGGATTAGGTGCGGCAATGACCGGGATGCGACCGGTAGTGGAGATTATGTACATCGATTTTATCGGGATTTGTATGGGTCAAATCAATAATCAGGTGGCAAAAATTAGATATATGTTTGGTGGAAAGACAAAGGTTCCCCTGGTCATCAGGACCGAAGGAGGAACCGGAAGAACCTTAGGCGCTCATCATTCTCAGAGTTTGGAATCCTGGTTCATTCACATCCCGGGAATCAAGGTGGTGATGCCGGCAACCCCTTATGATGCCAAAGGACTCCTTAAAACCTCTATTCGGGATGATAACCCAATTCTCTTTATCGAGCACAAGATGCTTTATAATACAAAGGGAGAAGTTCCCGAAGAGGAATATCTAATTCCTCTCGGGCAGGCAGAGGTAAAACGAAAGGGAAGTGATGTTACCCTGATTACCTATTCCAGAATGCTTCTTTATTCTCTGGAGGCGGCAGACGAGTTGGAAAAGGAAGGAATTAGCGTTGAGATTATTGACTTGAGAAGTTTGATTCCTCTGGACGTTAAAACAATTATTGCATCGATAAAAAAGACCAATCGGGTGGTAATCGTAGAAGAGGATTGCAAAACAGGGGGAGTAGGAGCAGAGGTTGGGATGCAAATTATGGAAAATGCTTTTGATTACCTTGATGCTCCCATCAAGAGAGTTGCAGGGGCAGACGTTCCCATGCCCAAAAGCCCGATATTGGAAAAATTAGCCATTCCCGATAAAGAAAGAATTGTTAAAGCAGTGAAGGAGACCTTAAAGTGATTAGAGAAATTATAATGCCGAAACTCGGCGAGACGATGGAGGAAGGCACTCTTTTGAAATGGTTCAAGAAAGAAGGAGACAAAATAGAGAAAGGAGAGCCGCTCTTTGAGGTGACGAGCGATAAAACAAGTTTTGAGGTGGAGGCAGAAACAGAAGGTGTTTTAAGAAAAATTCTTATTCAGCCAGGAGAAACGCCAATCCCCGTGACCAAAGTAATCGGTTATCTTGCTGACAATATGGAAGAGAATTTACCCGAAATAAAAGAAGAGAAAAAAGAGCGGGTTTCTATTTCCCCCTTGGCAAAAAGGTTAGCTAAAGAGAAAGACATTGACATCACTAAAATTAAAGGGAGCGGTCCGGCAGGGAGAATTGAAAAAAGTGACATTCTAAAAATTACCGGAGGAGGTAAACCGGAGGAGTTCGAGACAAAACCTTTAGCCGGAATAAGAAAGACCATTGCCCAACGAATGTCGGAAAGTAAAACAACCATTCCTCATTACTACCTGCAGGCAGAGATTGGGATGCAAGCAATAACCGGATTAAAAGAAGAAAAAAAATTTTCCTATACCGATTTTATTCTTAAGGCAACGGCAACTGCTTTGAGTGAATTCCCTTTAATGAATGCATCTATTGTTAATGGGGAGGCGAGGATTTACAAAAAAATTAACATCGGTCTGGCAATTGCA
>DAOVNU010000081.1 GCA_030630065.1 bacterium
GTATTCAGAGCATCAACGGGACCATCCCCCTCCGCCACCGTATATTCCGTTTTATTTCCAACCTTTAGTTTAAGCGTCGCTTCAGAAATAATTTTTCCGTTCTTCTTCTCAATAATAACCCGAAAGCCAACCAGGTTAAAGAATCTTTTGTAATCCCCGGACATTCTGCGCACCAGAAGATTAAAGGAGGCATCTGCGGCTTCAAATTGATAACCCTCCTTTTCCAGAGTTCCCAGAACTCCCACCATCTCTTTGACCTTGTCTTTCGATTGTTTTATCCCGAATTTCTCCAACTTGTAAAGGACGTTGCTTTTGCCGGAAAGCTCCGAAACAAGAATTCTTCTTTCATTTCCTACCAGGGAGGGTTCAATATGCTCATAACTTTTTGGGTTTTTAGTAATGGCATCAACGTGCACCCCTCCTTTATGGGCAAAGGCACTTCTTCCCACAAATGGCTGATTAGACCGGGGAATAAGATTAGCCAGTTCATTGACGTAACGGGAAATACGGGCCAGGTTTTTTAATTGCCCATCCTGTAAAATCTGTTTTTTCAATTTTAGTTGCAAAATGGGTAAAATGACACAGAGGTCGGGATTACCACATCTCTCCCCGAAACCATTGATTGTCCCCTGAACCTGAATTACTCCTGCCTGGACAGCGAGAATAGAATTTGCTACCGCCATTCCCGAATCATTATGGGTATGAATTCCCAGGGGGGTTTTAATTCTGTTCTTTACCTTTTTTATAATTTTTTGCAGTTCCCCGGGTAGAATTCCGCCGTTGGTATCACAAAGAATAATCCTCTCCGCACCGGCCTTTTCAGCAACAAGGATGGTTTTTAAAGCATAATCAGGACTTGCCTGATAGCCGTCAAAAAAGTGCTCAGCATCATAGAAAACCCTGCGGTTATTTTTCTTTAGATATCTGATTGAGTCCTCGATAATTCTGAGATTTTCCTCCAGGGAGATGCGCAGAACGTCTCTTGTATGTAAATCCCAACTTTTACCGAAGATGGTGATAACCTCTGTTCCGGCAGCAAGAAGCGCCTTAAGATTCTGGTCATCTTTAGCGGAATTTTTGGCGCGGCAGGTGCTGCCAAAGGCAACGACCTTGCCATTTTTTAATCTTTCCCCTTTGACTTCTTTAAAAAAGGCAACGTCCTTGGGATTAGAGCCAGGCCATCCCCCTTCAATGAAGTCAATCCCGAGCCCATCAAGTTGCCGAACGATTTTTATCTTCTCATTCAGGGAAAAGGAGATGTCTTCTCCCTGTGTTCCATCGCGCAAAGTCGTATCATAAATCTCTATTTTCATGGTCTGAGGGTCAAATCTTGACATTTGACAAAATATCTATATGTCCAACCCTGCGGCATTTTGTCAAATGTCAAGATTTGACCCTATTCTACAAACTCCTTATGCACTACTTTCAAAGCCCTTTTTCCATCCTTGCGGCGGATAATGGTACAAATTTTAATCTCCGAGGTAGTAATCATTTTAATGTTGATTTTGTTTTTGGCTAAAACGGAAAACATCCTTGCGGCAACCCCGGGATGACTGATCATTCCCAAACCAATAATGGAAACCCTGGCAATGTCCCGGTCAAAACTTACCTTTCCTGCGCCAATCTCTTTGGCAATTTTCCTTGTAATCTTAACCGTCCTTTCTAAGTCCTCGTCAGAGACGGTAAAGGAAAGGTCAGTATATCCATCTTTGCTTACGTTCTGGACAATCATATCAACGTTAATTCCACCTCTAGCAATGGGGGCAAAAATCCTGGATGCAATTCCGGGTCTGTCCAGAACGCGGAAGACAGAGACCTTTGCTTCCTTTTCATTCAAGGCAACGTTTGTGACCGAAGGCGCCTCTACGAATTTCCCGGCAAATTTTGTTGGCAGGGAACCAATGATTGTGCCTTTCCCCTTTACAAAAGTTGAACGGATGGAAAGAGGAATTCCGGATTTTTTTGCCAATTCTATGGCTCTGCCCTGCATTACCCGGGCACCACATCCGGCCATCGCCAACACCTCATCATAGGAGATTTGGGAAATTTTCCTAACACCATCCACCGCAGAAGGGTCAGCGGTATAAATACCTTTAACGTCGGAGAAAATTTCACATCTTTCGGCATCCAGCGCTTTCGCTAAAGCGACCGCCGAAAGGTCTGAGGCACCCCGACCAAGCGTTGTAACCTCTCCTTCCTCACTTACCCCTTGAAATCCGGCGACAATAACTATTTTTCCTCTTTTAAGTTCCTTCTTGATTCGGTTTGTGTCCAGGGAACAAATTTTTGCTTTGGTATATACCTTGTCGGTAATAATACCCGCTTCTCCCCCGCTAAGAGAGACAGCCGATTGCCCCAGAGAATTAAGCGCAAGGGCAAGTAAACTGCTGGAAACTCTCTCCCCGGTAGACAAAAGATTATCCAATTCTCGCCCATCCCGTCCACCGGACAGGAGCTCTCCCTCCTGAGATTTGCCTACCACATTTGCCAGATTAATCAATTTATCGGTCGTTCCTCCCATTGCGGAGACGACTACCACCAAAGAGGTTCCTTTTCTTCTTCTGCGCAATGCGGCTATTTTTTGAGCAACCTTTTTTATTTTCTCTGCGGTTGCCAGAGAAGAACCCCCATATTTCTGAACGATAATTTTCATATTTTGAGACAACCCCTAACTGGTTAAGTATTCTCCCAGAAGTGCTCTTAATTTTTTAAGTTCGTCGCAATGGCGCAGTTTCTGCAACGCCTTTGCCTCAATCTGACGAATTCTCTCGCGGGTCAGGTCAAAGGATCTTCCTACCTCCTCCAGGGTGCGCTGGTATTCCTCGCCTCCTAAACCAAAACGTAATCTCAAAATCCTTTTCTCCCTTTCATCAAGAAGCAAAAAAATTTTCTCTATTTCCTCGGCAAGAAGAATTTTAGTGGCAGAATTTGCCGGGGAACTTTTGCTCTTATCCTCCACAAAATCACCGAAGGAGGTTTTCCCGTCATCACCAATAGGTTTCTCTAAAGAAATCGGTTCCTGATGCATAGAACGTAGGACAGTTTTTACTTTAACAAAAGGGACCTTCGTCTTCTTAGCCATTTCTTCCAGAGTGGGCTCTCGATCCAAATTTTGCATCAGTCCGGTGCGAATCTTATTTAATTTATTAATCTTTTCCCTCATATGCACGGGAATTCTGATTGTCGTGGAATGGTCGGCAATCGCCCGGGTAATCGCCTGGCGGATCCACCAGGTGGCATAGGTAGAAAACTTGTAACCCTGCTTATACTTAAACTTCTCCACCGCCTTCATTAATCCGATATTGCCCTCCTGAATAAGGTCGCGAATGGTCAATTTAGGGTTAGTATATCTCTTGGCGATGTTAATGACCAATCTGAGATTCGCTTTGATGAGGTGATTCTTTAGCCCTTCCAACTCTTTTTCTCTCTTACGTATCATTTTGCGGGAACTCTTTTTTCTAACAGCAGTTCGTAGTTTCTTCTCCGCTTCATCAATGCCTCTCGCTAAATTAACCTCCTCAGTTGGCGTCAAAAGAGAGGTCTCCCCTACCTCTTCAAGGTAGGCCTGGAGAGGATTTTTTGTCTCTTCCGAGAGAATTCTCTTTCTCTCCGATGCATGGTCCTTTAACGATACCGGCTTTTCTATGGCAATATCAAGGTCACCAAGTTTCTGGTAGAAATCGTCAATCTCCTCCGGGTCAATTATGCTTTGAGGAAGATCCGCATCCATTTCCTCGTAGGAGAGAAACCCCTTTTTCTTTCCTTTTTTAATCAGTGCTTCAATCTTATCCTTATTTTTTGTCTTCTTCTTTTTCATTTTTATTTACTGGGCTTTATGTAGTTTTGAGAAATGTTGATACTCCGCCAGAAGTTCGGTATTGACTTCCCCTTTGCTTTCCTCCTCTTTAATAAGGTCTTTCAGGTATTCTAATTTTTTTTCAACCTTCCCTTTTTTAAGTTTGCGGATACAGTCATCAACCATTTTTTCCTTCATCTGCGGAGAAAATTCTTCTCTTTTCAAAAGGAGAGAGGAGATTATCTCTCCTGCTTCCAATTCATCCCCCAAACTGCTGATTAAATCCGAAGCAGTCACCTTTCCCGTTTTTTGGGAGAGATGAAGAAGTTTATCAAAAATCTTGCGGTAAATTCCCGTAAAGTCATCAGGGGAAAGCAAACCGGCAACTTTCTCTAAGGTCTCCCTTTCTTCTAAACTGAAACAGATGAGAATCTCCTGCGCTCTGATAGCCCCATTCTTGTTCTCTGTTGTATTTGTATTCTCCACAACCGCTTTCAGAAAACGGGGTTTCCCGACTAAAATTTTCCTTAACTCGGTTTTCAGGTCGTCTTCATCAAGTTTCATTTTTCCGGCAAGTCGCTTCAAATATTCTGCCCTCTCCAGACGATTATCTAATTTTGCAATAAGAGCAAGCAGTTCTTCCGCAATGAAAAGTTTTCCCTCGATTGTATCGATATCATTCTTTTGAGCAAGAAGCCCCATCTTATAGTCAAAAGGGTCCAGTGCATCAGCAAGCAATGCCTGAAAACTCTCCACGCCCTTCTCGCTGATGTAACTATCCGGGTCGTAACCTTCGGGAATGACCATAACTTTCACTTTCAGTCCTTCCTCCAGAAGAAGTTCAAGACCGCGGCAGGCGGAGGCACCACCGGCTGCGTCACCATCCGGGCAAAGAACAATGTTTTCGGTCCAACGTCTCAGTAAACGAATATGCTCCAACGTTAAAGCGGTCCCCAAAGGGGCAACAACGTTTTTTAGCCCCGCCTGAGAGA
>DAOVNU010000153.1 GCA_030630065.1 bacterium
AACATTTAGCCGGGATGCAAACCTCTGAGGTTATTGTTGCGATTAACAAGGATCCTGATGCTCCAATCTTTAAGGTAGCAAATTACGGAATCGTCGGCGACCTTTTTGAGGTCATTCCCGCATTGATTAAAAAGTTTTCATAAAAATAAAACGGGGGTAAAAAAATGAATATGGTAGGATTAGCAATTGCGATGGTGGGAGCCGCCTTTGCCATTGGTTTCGCCGGAGCGGGTTCATCGATCGGCATTGGCTATGCTGGTCAAGCCGCGAACGGAGTTCTCTCCGAAGACCCGGAAAAATTCGGACCAATGCTGCTTCTGGTTGCTCTTCCCGGAACCCAGGGATTCTATGGGTTTCTGGTCAGTTTCCTGGTTATTATGAAACTGGGTCTCTTAGGAGCAAATATTGCCCATCTTTCTGTGAGTCAGGGATGGCAGATTTTTGGTGCCTGTTTACCCATTGCCATTACCGGTTTTGCCTCAGGAATTCATCAGGGAAAGGTCTGCGCCGCAGGGATTGGTGTGGCGGCAAAACAACCGGCGGCGGCGATGCGGGCGATGATTTATGCGGCTTTAGTGGAAACCTACGCGGTATTGGGTTTGGTTGCCTCAATATTTTTACTGCAGGGAGTTAAACTGGGGTAAGATGTCCTTAGAGAAATTGTTGGAGAAAATTCAATCGGATGGAGAAAAAAAAGGCAAAGAGATTATTGCCGCAGCCGGGAAGAAAGCAAGCAAAATTCTCCAGGAGGCAGAACTAAAAAAAGAGTCCCTTAAAAAAGAATACATTACCCTGGAATCAGCAAAAATAAAACAGGAGATAGAAGGGAAAAAAGCAATCCTGCAGATAGAGGCAAGAAAGAAACTCTTAGCCAAAAAGCAGGAGGCACTGGAGACCGTTTATCAGAAAGCGATGGCTGAAATTACTTCCCTGCCTACTGCCCCCTACCAAAATTTTATTGAAAAAAGGTTGTTCTCTCTATTGGAAAAAGGTGACTATGAGATTATCGTTGCCGCAAATGATAGAGAGAAGATAAGCAAAAATTTCATTGAAGGACTCAACCAGAAATTAAAGGAGAAAAAAATAGGGCTGAAATTTGTTTCTTTTTCTCCCTCCATCAAGAATGGTTTTGTTTTAAGACAGGGCAATGTTGAGATTAATTCATCATTAGAGGAAATCCTTAAAAGAAAAAGGGGCAATCTGGACATTAAATTAGGCAAACTTTTATTTGAATAAATATGGAATCCTATGCCTATGCCGTAGGTAAAATCAGGGTCCTGGAGAGAAATCTCCTGCCAAAACCCTATCTCAATAAGATTGCGGAAAACCCTTTAGAAGCAATCACTTCAGAACTCAAGATTAAAGAGGATTTTTTCTCTTTCCTGGATAATGAAACGAAAACAACCTATAACTTAATCGAGAAACTCCTAACAAATTCCTCCCTTTCTATAATATTGCGGTTAAAATACGAAACCTACAATCTCAAACTCCTCTTTAAAAAAGAGGTTGAGTCCTCCATTTCCGCAACCTTTTCTGCCCTGGGTGCAATCCCCGCCTCCCTTCTGGAAAATGCAATTCAGAATAAAGCATTTCTGCAGATACCTTTTTACTTCAGGGAAACAGCGAAGAAGAGCATTGCTCTTTTCCAAGCAGAAGGTATCAAGCAGTTAGAGCAATTCCTGGAAAAGGAGATGTGGAAAACTATCCTGAAGAAGAGCGAAGAAATAAAGAATTTATTTTTAGAAGATTTTCTCAAAATGCAAATCGATTTCCTCAATATCAAAAATTCCCCGGACATATTCATTCCCGGGGGAAGATTGAAAAAGGAAATCTTCAAGCAGGATACAACGAATATCGAGAAAAAAATTTTATTCTTTTACCCAAAATTAGAACTTGCAAATCCGGAAAAGTCAATGGACAATCTTTTGATTAATTACACCCGCAAAGCAAAAACCTATAGTTTTGGCATCGAGCCCCTGCTCGCCTATCTCTTCGCCAAAGAAGAGGAATTAAAAAACATAAAACTCATCCTTTTAGGCAAATTAAACAACATCAACCCCTCCATCATTAAGCAAAACCTGCGGGAAACCTATGTCTAATAACAATAACCTAAAACTCCTAACAATCAGTTTGGACTGTAATCCAATCTAAATAGCCAATCAGTTTGGATTGTAATGCAAACTGGAAGCAGGAATCTAAATGTAGTGGTCGAGCTTGCTCGACAATGTAGGGGTTTGATTGGATTGAAATACAATTGAACTTGACATTTTGATTGGATTGAAATACAATTGAATATATGGCGAATAGAGAAAAAATAGAGAACTTCTATAACCTCTGGATTACAGAGATAGACAAGTTGTTTTCCGGCTATATTTATGATGAAGAGAGAAGGCCTAATCCAACAAGA
>DAOVNU010000060.1 GCA_030630065.1 bacterium
CTAATCACAATAATCCTTGCTCCTTTTTTAACAGATTCCCTGTAAGAACTGATTGTCTCCTCTGTATTGCCGGAATAACTGATACAGAAAACCAACGTTTTTTTATCCACAAAACCGGGAAGGGTATAGTCACGATTCACTAAAATAGGAAACTTCGCCTCCTCTCTTATAAGGTCAGCAATAAGATCGCCGGTAATTGCCGAACCACCGAGGCCGGAGAAAAGAACATTGGAAGGGATGAAACTCTTCAAACCAACCGGTATTTTAAAATCTTCTCCAAGTTTTACACCTTCTCTACATTGCTCGGGAAAATTTGAAATAAGAACAGCCATATTAAAGGCATCAATCTTCGTGATAAATTTAAAATTATCTAAATTATTCATTAAGTAGTCCCTTTTCTCTATAGAACGTCCGGCTATAGTCGGTTACCTCTTTTGTGGTCTCAAAACTGAATGTCTTTTTTGCGAATTCCTTTGCTTCCCGAAAGGTTACCTGACGGATAATTTTCTTTATCTCGGGAATGGCAAAAGGAGACATACTTAAAGCATCAATTTCCAAGCCCAAAAGTAGAAGAGCAAAGGAGGGCTCTGCCGCCATTTCTCCGCACATTTCCACCCAGATTTTCTCTTTATGTGCCGCTTCAACGATTTTTTCAATCAGACGCAGGATTGCCGGATGAGCCGGTTCGTAAAGATAAGCAATCTTTTCGTTAATGCGGTCAACGGCAATGGAATACTGGATAAGGTCATTGGTGCCAATACTGAAAAAATCTGCTTCCCTGGCTAAGATATCGGCAGTCATTGCGGCGGAAGGTGTTTCAATCATCACCCCTACTTCAAGATTGGAGTCAAAATCTTTTTTCTCCGTTTCTAATTCTGCTTTTGCCTCCTCCAGAATAAGATTTGCTTTTCTTAATTCCTCTACTCCGGAAATCATTGGATACATAATTTTTAGATTCCCAAAAGGACTCGCCCGCAAAATTGCCCGTAGTTGTGTTTTGAAGATATCTGTTCTTGCCAAACAAAACCTGATTGCCCGCCAACCCAAAAAAGGATTTAATTCCGTAGGCACCTGAAAGGATGAAGCAAATTTATCACCTCCGATATCCAGAGTTCTGATAATCACCGGATAGGGTTTGGTCTTTTCTGCCGCGGTCTTGTAGGAGATATACTGCTCTTCCTCGCCGGGCAAATCCTGGCGATTAAGATAGAAAAATTCTGTGCGGTAAAGTCCGATTCCTTCAGCTCCGTAGGAAGGAGTGTGCATTATCTCTTCAGGTAATTCAATGTTACTCCTTAACTTAATTCTTCTTCCATCCTTTGTCTGGCAGGGTAAATCTTTCAGAGTTGATAATTCCCTTCTCACAACAAGTAAATCTTCCTGCTGTTTTTTGTAGCGCTCTAATGTTTCCTCATCAGGACTAATAATCACTGAACCCATGCTGCCATCAATAATGATGAAATCTCCGTTTTGCACTCTGGAGGTAATATCTTTCAGTCCCACGACAGCCGGAATTTCTAAAGCACGCGCCATAATAGCGGTATGGGAGGTCCTGCCTCCAATATCAGTAGCAAAAGCGACTACCTTATCCCGGGACATACCCGCCGTCTCCGAAGGGGAAAGATTATGTGCAATAACTACAGCCTTCTCTTTCAACTGAGACAGATTCTCACACTGAACTCCGAGGAGATTGCGTAAAACTCTTTTAGAAACGTCCTCAATATCAAACCTTCTTTCCCTGAGGTAATCAGCATCTATCTGAGAAAAGGCGGTGATAAATCTCTGGGCAACAAAAGCGAATGCCGATTCTACGTTTTCCCTTTTCTCTCTTAATCTCTGAATAACTTCTCTAATCATCCTCTTATCCTTCAGGATGAGAAGGTGAACGTCAAAAATCCTTGCTTCTTTTCTGAATTCCCCTTTAACCTTTCCCTGAATTTCTTTGATTTCATTCCCGGTTTTAATGAGAGCTCTCTTAAAACGTTCAATTTCTCCGGGCAATTGTGACTTTTCAATTAAATAAGAGGGAATGGATGAGATAACATTTCTCAAGAGAAAAATTTCACCCGTTACTATCCCCGGAGAAACACCGATGCCTTCTAATTTATTCATTTTTTAAATGTATCTACAAGAATCTTTTTTAAATTTTTAATTGCTTTGGCAGAGTCCTTCCCTTCAGCAGTAACTGTAATTTTCTCTCCCTTCGCCGCAGCAAGGGTGAGAAGATTAATAATGCTCTTGCCGTCAACTTCTTCTTTTCCCTTCTTCACCAAAATTTCTGATTGAAAGGAATTAGCCGTTTTGACAAAAAGAGCTGCCGGCCGGGCATGAAAGCCCAATTCATTCCCGATGGTAAATTCTTCAGTAATCTTCACCACGTTTCTATAATACTCTTTGCTGCAGATTCTTTCACAATCTTGGTTAATTTCAGAATTTCTTTTTCCCTGTGCAACACGGCCTCCAGAAGCATCGGCAGATTTAAGCCGGTAATAATTTTAAGATGGAATGCTTTCTGTAAGGAGATGGAAACGTTACAGGGAGTTCCCCCAAACATATCAACCAGAAGAAGAATGCCGTCCGGAGATTCCAAATTCTTGATTGCTCTTTTTAGATTCACTCTACATCTGTCTTTAGTTTCTTGGGAATAAAAGGAGACAACCTTTAATCTTTCTATAGGACCAACAATCTCTTCGGCAGAGTTTACAAGAATTCTGGGGAAATCACCATGACCTACGATAATTAATCCAACCACTTTGTTCAGGAGTTTTTCTCGTCCTCTTCCTCAATCACCTGAAAAATCTCTCTTCTTTTTCCTTTACAGGACTTCAGAGAATTGCAAAAAACCTTATCCTTTAGGAGTCGGGCAATCTTAGCCAAAAGCTTAAGATGCATCCCCGTGGCTTCAACTGGTGCCAGGACCAAAAAAATAAGATAAACCGGCTCTTCATCTAAGGACTCAAAGTTAACCCCTTTACGAGAAAGTCCAAAAGCAACAACAATTTGTTTCACCTGGTCGGTCTTGGCATGGGGAACGGCAATTCCCTGGCCAATACCGGTACTACCCAATTTTTCTCTCTCCAGTATTATTTCCACAATCTTTTCTTGGTCACTAATCTCTCCTATACCCTTTAACAAGGTTACCAATTCTTTAATGACGCTTTCCTTATCGGTTGCTTTTAAATCCGGAACAATTGCTCCCTCCTTCAAAAAATCAATAATTTTCATCTTTTTCCTTTCTTCTCCTTTTCTCTTCTTAACCGCTTTCCCATTTTATCGATTGCTTTGTCAATGGATTGATAGATTTCCGGGCTTGTTTCCTCAGTCACGATGGTCTTTCTCTCAGAGTAAATAATAATTTCGGCAGTTTGCCGGTATCCTTCTATATTGAGATTAACTTCAGCATTATTGTCCGGAAAAAGATACTTTTCTAATCTCTGCATCTTCTTTGTTAAGTAATCGGAAATGGGTCGGCTTAACTTCATCCCGGTACTTCTAATTCTGATTTTCATTTCAGGATTACTTTTCGGATTTCAGTACCTGGAAAGTAATATTGCAGAATTTCGTTATACTTTTTTTTCTCTTCTGCCATTTTTTTGGCTCCCCACTGAGAAAGACCTACTCCGTGTCCTGAACCATATCCTGTGAACTTAACGTTGTCACCTTTAATTTGTAAACTAAAAAGCGTACTGGGAAAATAATCCTTATCCGTTTGCTCTAAATGAAGATTCATAATATGACGAAACTCTTTTCCCGTCAATGAACGTCTACTTTTCTTTTCCAGAACTAACAATTCCTTAACTCTTCCCGAACTGTCCCTTTTTAATATTTTTAGATTCTCAATTTTTCCCGGACCAGGAAATTTTCGGGAAAGTTCATCCAATTTAAAGGAACGATGCCAGGGATAATATTTCTTGGGATGATGAGAATAAGGGTCTTTTACTCCGCAAAGATAAGGGAAATTCTTACTTCCTGGCCACACATCAAGGATATCTGCCGTATGTCCGCCGGAACTGGAATGATAAAAAACGGTTGCTAATTTCTCTTGATAGATAACGACTTCATCCTTTGTCTCTTCCACCGCCTGACGAATTGATGAAGGAACGTCGTTGCCACCCTGGTAGACCTGATGGGATATGGAATCATCCAGAAAATAATTTTCTCTTCCTTTTTCCATCTGGTTAAATAGGTAGGTACGTGCCACTACAGCTTGTGCCTTCAATGCCTCCAGAGGCCATTTATAGGAAACCTCCCCCTTAAGAACCCCACAAATATATTTTTTAAGAGACAACTGCCTGATTCTTTTCTCCTTATTGATGAACACCGAAATCCCGTAATCCTCATCGGCTGAATAGCAAAAATAGGACGAAGGACAAAAATAAAGAAGAACAAGCAAGACAATACCACACTTCCCAAAAAAAGACAACTTTCTTTTCATTCGTGTTAATTCATGGTTACATTGTTTTTAATTATTCCTCCTCTCCTTCCTGAAAGATGGTTCCCCTTACGTTTCCGGTAACAATAATTTTACCGGTATCAATAAAGAAGCGAATAATTTTTCCCCGGACTTCATTCTTGTCTTGGTGGACAACGGGATTTCCCGTAAGGACAATTACTCTTTTTTTTCCATCATAGACCATCTTTTCTGAGGTTGACCTGAACAGTATTTCTCCTTTTTCATCTTTTTGAATAATTACAACCTTCTTGGTAGCAGTAAGAGAATTAATTCTTCTAGTCACTTCATCAATAGTAAACTCAGCAACTCCTTCCTCAGCCGTCTGAAGAGTCAGGATTTTCCCTTTTTTGGTTTTAATCTTAAATCTGGGTTCGGTGATCGAGGTCTTTCTTTGATCCGGGGAAAGACGGGCAATTTTCCCGGATATTTTCCATTCCCCTAATTCATCGCTACGAGAGAAGGAAAAATTCTCGACTTTTTCCCCCTCTGAATAAGGCAAAGAATCCAGGTTAGCCCCCTGCTGATAGGAGAGGAAAAGGAGAAAAAATATGGGAAGAAGAAATCTTTTCATTTTTTAATTTGCTTAAAAAACTCCTTTACCGCTTTTATGTATTTTCCCTGACTCCTTAAAATAAAGGCAGCCATTTCTCTTACCGCTCCTTTTCCCCCAGAGCATTTGGTAATATAAATGGCTGCTCTCTTGACCTCGTCCGGAGCATCCGGAACAGTGACCGGGAAACCTACTTTTTCCAAAACAGGAAGATCGCCTAAATCATCTCCGATATAAACAATTTCTTCGCTTGTAAATTCATATTTCTTAATAAGTTTATTGAGGACATCTGCCTTATCAAAAACTCCCTGGTAAAGCTCGCTTACGCACATCTCTTTAGCTCTTTTTTCTGTCATTGAGGAATATTTAGCGGTAATAATTCCTGTTTTAATACCTGCAAACCCCAGAAGAATCATTCCCGCCCCATCGGTAACGTTGAAAACCTTTAGCTCCATTCCATTATTTCCGTAAATCAATGAGCCGTCGGTAAGAACCCCATCCACATCGGTTAAAAACAACTTTATTTTCTTCGCCTTTTTTCTCA
>DAOVNU010000172.1 GCA_030630065.1 bacterium
AGCAATGGAAAGATTAAAATCAACCCAACCCTTGTAATTTGGCGAAAGAATAACTTTAGAGATAGACAAGTCATTTTTACTGGTAAAATCCCGGATATTTTTTGCTTTTCTTAAATGAAGGATGACCTTAGTTCTTTTCTTTGCCTCTAGGAAAAGACCGATTTTCTCTAATCTTTCAGTGGAAACCGGAAAAAGTTGACCCAAGGTCTGGTTTAACCTTTTGCCTATCTTTGGTTCTGGAAAGAGAAGTCTCGATTGGCTGGAAGCGGTTATCTCTGCTTTTTTAGATAAATCAAAGGGTTCTTCATTCTTAACCCCAGGGATATAGCAGTCATCCTTGAGAAGTTGCTGCTGGATTTCTTTAATATAACTCGGATAAATCTCCTTTGGTTTTAAATGGTATTTCTTACAGAAGAAAGAGGCGGTACCAACCGCTTGACCAATAACCGCACAGGTAGCCATCACTCTGGTCGAGCCAAGAGCAATATGACTAACACTGATGTCCCTGCCGGCTAAAAAGAGGTTTTCAATATTCCTGGAATAAAGACAGCGGTAGGGGATACTATAAAGAGGAACCGAACGGGAATCTATCTCTTTAGGATTACCATGGAGAGGTTCGGGTGGTTTATCCTTAGCCAGGATACCACCAGGGGTATGTAAATCAATATACCAACCTCCATAAGCAACGCTATCGGGAAAGATTCTCCCTGTTTTTAAATCCTTTTCTTTAAGGATATAGTCCCCGATAAAGCGGCGCGATTCCCTCTTTCCCGGAACAAAACCAATCCAGTCCAGAGCAAAGTTTTGCATATTATGATTCCCCTGGTTTTTAAGATGGTCCCAAACACCGAGAACCTGCCGCAGAAGTTCATCCCGAATTTTCTCATTATCACCAATGGTATCAAAAGGACAACCAACCTCAATCCACCAGTAGCCAGGGGAATAACTATGTCCTCTTAACTTCATCGTGATGCTGTTTTCAGGATACTTTTCTGCCCATTGGGAGGAGTAAAAGGGACGGGATGGCCGAGCTCTTTCACGGCAAACATTAAGGAATTGCCCATTATTCCTTGATCCGATTTTTTGGGAGCTAAGGACTCATTAAATTCCTTTTTTTCTTCCCGACCATATCTGAATTTTGCTTTAGCAGAATAGGCAACTACTCCATCTCCTGTGGCATCAACAAAAAGATTTCCTTTTATAACAAGTTCTTTCTCTGTTCCCAATTGTGCGCATTTGACCCCGACAATCCTCTTTCCTTTCATCTTCACATCTCTAACGCTGGTATTAAGGAAAAGAGTTAGATTCTCCTCCTTGCGGCATTTGTCATAAAGAATCAAATCCCAGAGGGAATTTGTCTGAGATGAACCAATGGAAACAAAATTCTTTTTTCTTTCCTCAAGAAAAATCTCCTCCATAATGCCGGTTTCTCTTGCCCAGGGATTAAAACTGGATGCTCCTCCCACCGGAACCCTGATTTCACCGCTGGAATTACCCCCTAAAACCGGTCTATCCTGCACCAAAGCCACCTTGCAACCCAACCTGGCGGCAGCAATGGCCGCACAAACACCAGCCAATCCCCCTCCAATAACTACCAAATCAAATTTTTTCATAAGGTATCACTTTTTACATTTTTTAAAATCTTATGGTACAGTTCTCAATTAAAACATAGGGTATCCCTGCCTTCTCAAATTCAGTTGAGATAAGGTGAAAAACGGTTGGATATTTCATTTCTTTTGTATATTATACCATCTGTTTTTGTTTTGTCTAAATGGACGGGATCTCTACTCAGTCCAACTCAAGCATGAATTAATTTGATTAAAGGATAATCTGGTTTCTCTTGCACGCGGTATAAATGTACAGAATTTAATCATTTTTATTCTTTTAATCTTCCATACTGTTTTCGATAAGAAGTAAGAGCATCGATAAAAAATCTGGCTTTATCCGGTTCCATCACCGGTATTCCGCTTTCGGTGCGGGGCATAAAATGACCTCCCTTGCAGCCAATTTCCATTACATTAGCGATATGGGATTCCATTTGCTTTTTACTCATCTGGGCAATCTTGGTGCTAATCCCTCCCAAAAAAGTGATTTTATCTCC
>DAOVNU010000125.1 GCA_030630065.1 bacterium
CCAGGAACAAGAATATCGGAGAGTTTGATGTAGGCCAAATCAAGGTCAATGTCGGTAAAGGCAACAGTTTCTGCATTCCAGTCCCTCTCGTTGATGAACCTGACCACTACGGCAACACCATCGGTCAACTCAGAGGTCACATAAATTCTGGTTGTTGTCATTATCCAGCCGGCGGTATCCTTATTTGCCGGCCAAGCTACCGTATTCTTGGCAAAGTCAAAGTTGCTTCTGTAGATACCACGAATGGTGATATCTCCACCTACCTTTACGTTCTGCACCGCAGCAAAGCCAGAGGTAGCCATTCCTACCAATAGAACTGCGGTGAGAATCATTAATATTTTTTTACTCATATTTTTTTATCCTTTTGTTTATCTATGTTAACCCCGTTAGAGATTAAACGGGAATAATTTCCTTTTCATCTCTTTCCTTCTCTCTTGTGGTAACCTGAGCGGCTTTTTTTATTTTCACCTCCTTTAGCGCCTACCCACCCGTGCAACCCGGCGGATAAATTTTCAAATTACCGGAGAATGAAAGAGGTTGTGTAAAAATTCTACTACAACAAAATTCTTTTGTCAACTATTCTATCATCTCAAAGAACAATTGTCAATTACTATACCTTGAAAAAACTATTTTGTCAATACCATACCATATTAAAAATTAAATGTCAAGTTTTTTCCGGCTCTCCTCCCAGATGGACGCCACGGACGTTGATGTCAACCTTAATGACCTTGATTCCGGTTTGTTTCTCTATTGTCTCCTTTATTGTCTTTTGAATCTGCCAGGTCACCTCAGGGATATTCACTCCGTAATCAACGATGATTGCCAGTTCAAAACTAACCTGTTCTTCCGATAATTTTACTTTTACTTTTCGTTCAGGGTGTTCCCGGCCCAGAAGTTCGGCAATTCCTTCAACGAAATTAGAGGTGATTTTATAAACCCCGGGAACTTTGGCGGCTGCCACCGCCACGATTGTGCCTAAAACCTCATTCTGAATCTTTACCGAACCCAGCTTCTCCTTCTCTTTATTATTATTTTTCATTTTCATTCTCCAGGATTGTCTCAATAAAACCAACGTAATATTTTCCTTTGAGATACAGAGGATTACTGAAGATTTTCTTGTAAAAGGGAATGGTTGTTTTTATCCCTTCGATTACCATTTCATCAAGAGCCCTTTGCATCCGGGAGATTGCCTCATCCCGATTTTTTCCATAACTGATTAATTTTGCCAACAAACTATCGTAATAAGCAGGGACAGTATAACCCTGATGAATGTGGGTGTCCAGTCGTATTCCCGGCCCGCCGGGTGGCAGATATTGTGTGATTTTCCCGGGGGAAGGGAGAAAATCATTTTCGGAATCTTCCGCATTAATCCGGCATTCTATTGCCACCCCGGAAATGGAAACCTCTTTTTGCTTTATGGATAATTTCTCCCCTTCCGCAATTCTAATCTGTTCCTTGATAATGTCTATGTTGGTTACCAATTCGGTAACGGGATGCTCAACCTGGACACGCGTGTTCATTTCCAGGAAATGAGGAGAAAGATTGCCATCAACCAGAAATTCTATCGTTCCGGCAGAGATATAGTGAACCGATTTTGCAATTTTCAGGGCTAATTTTGCTAATTTTTTTCTAAACCTCTGATTGATGAGAGGAGAGGGGGATTCTTCGATCAGTTTTTGATGACGTCTCTGCAGAGAGCAATCCCTTTCCCAGAGAGAGAGATAGTTACCGAAGCAATCACCTAAAATTTGCACTTCAATATGTCGGGGTCTTTCTAAATACTTCTCAAGATAGAGGTCTGACTTATCAAAGGCCACCTTTGCCTCCTGCTGACAGGCAAGGTAAGCAGATTCCATCTCACTTTCTGTATGCACAACCCGCATTCCTCTTCCACCACCACCACCGGAGGCCTTGAGGATTACCGGATACTTTATTTGCCTGGCTGCCTCTTTTGCTTCCTTAACGTTTTTCAGGATGCCGTTGCTTCCCGGGAGGATGGGAATCCTGTTTTCCCTAACTGTTTGCCGGGCGAGAGATTTATCGCCCATGAGTTTGATACTTTCTGCCGTAGGTCCAATAAAAGTAATGTGACTTGCTTCGCAAACCTCAACAAAAGGAATGCTTTCCGCCAAAAAACCATAA
The DNA here is from genome assembly GCA_030630065.1 of bacterium. Taxonomy (GTDB): domain Bacteria; phylum Ratteibacteria; class UBA8468; order UBA8468; family UBA8468; genus DAOVNU01. The sequence continues at coordinate 2,143 of DAOVNU010000125.1, forward strand.
CCGGGGTGAACGGCATCGGCATCGCTTGCTTCTATCGCACTCAGGATATGGGGAATGTTCAGATAACTTTCCAAACTTTCACCCGGACCGATGCAAATTCGTTCATCGGCATATTGGACAGGAAGGGAGTCCCTGTCCGCGGAAGAATGGGCAATTACCGTTTTAATTCCTAACTCTTTACAGGCGCGAATAATGCGCAGGGCAATCTCCCCCCGGTTGGGAATAAGAATTTTATTAAACATCTATGGATTCAATCAGGAAGAGAATTTGCCCGTATTCTACAATCTTCCCGTTCTCGGCTAAAATTTTCATAATTCTGCCGGGTTTCTCCGCCTTAATTTCATTCATCACCTTCATCGCCTCTACGATACATAGTGTATCTCCTTCCTTTACTTCTTTACCAATCTCCGTAAAAGGAGGCGAGGTGGGCGAAGGAGCATGATAAAAGGTTCCAATAAGGGGAGAGACAACCTTTGTTAAATTTTCTTCCTCCGAAAGTTCCGATTCTATTCCTTTCCGCTTTTTCTTTAGTTTTAAATGGAGATTTTGTCCTCTTACCTCCAATTCGGTAAGGTTATTTTTCTCCATAAACTGAACGAATGACTTTAGTTCTTCAGGTTTCATATTCTGGTTACGTATTTGCCGGTTCTGGTGTCAACCCGCACTACGTCTCCATTATTAATAAACAACGGGACTTCAACGGTAAAATTTGTCTCCAACGTTACTCTCTTTTTAACTGGGGTTGCGGTATTACCTTTAACTCCCGGTTCGGATTTGGTTACTTTCAAATCCACAAAGGTGGGAACAATTACGTCAATCAATTTTCCTTTATATTTGAGAAGGGTAAAGGTGATGGATTCCTTCAGGAAATTCTTTTTCTCCTTGATAATATCTTCATCGATGATAATTTCCTCGAAATTCTCACTA
>DAOVNU010000041.1 GCA_030630065.1 bacterium
CGGGTAGAGTTTTAATGCTAACTTATTAGATTTTATTTTTTCTTTCTTGAAGGGGTCAGTTACCCCCGTAATCTTGCGAATGGTGCCATAGACAATCCGGCTCATGTATGGCGGAGAAAGGGAATAGGAAATTTCAGGAACAGCCAATGAAATTTCGTCTAAAATTTTCTTTTGCTGGACCTCATCTGCCCCGGCTTCTCTGGCGGCAGATAAGGCCTGCTTGAAGAAACAGGGAATACAATCCAGATAGGTTTTCATTTAAAGTACATATTCTCCGCAATAATATAGTCAAAGTCCTTTTCTTTTTCATTGGGTTTCATATGCTCAATTCTCTTGACTATTTCCTCTGCTTTCTCCCGGCTCTTCCGAGAAATAAGCATTTCTCTCGCTCCTTCTAAAGCGCCGTTTCCAAATTTAACAACTCTCTTTTCCTCTATTTCAGGCAAAAGACCAATTTTCATTGCGTTGGTTGCATTGATAAAGTTTCCAAAGCCACCGGATAGATAAACTTTTTCTAAATCCTTTGCCTCTATTCCGTAATATTTAAGCAATAAGTTCTGGTCGGTACGGAATCCTGCCTTTGCCGTAATTAATTGGTAGATATCGGTTTGGGTTAATTTAACCCCATCGATTACGTAAAAGTCCTCTTTGATTTTGGCATTCTTACTCATAATGTTGTGCTTTAGAAGTTCAGCAAGCAAATCTATTAAGCCAGAACCGCAGATACCTTTAGGATAGATATCACCAATGGTATGGTAGATAATTTTTCCGTCCTTGATAATAATATCCTTAACTGCTCCTTGAATTGCTCCCAGTCCCGAAGAAATGGTAGTTCCCTCAAATGCCCCGCCGGCAGCGGCGGAAGCACTGATTAATCTCCGGGAATTACCCAAAACAATCTCTCCGTTGGTGCCGATATCAATAACCATGCTTATCTCTTTACTTTCATACATTCCGGAGGCAAGAATGTTAGCAAGGATGTCTGCTCCGGCCTGGCCACCAATGAGGGGTGCACCGTAAACTACTGCTTCGGAGTTAATCTTCAAACCCACTTCCTTTGCCTTTTTGGTGACCGCTTCTTTCTGAAGCGACTCAAAGGGTTTAATCCCTAAAGAGGAAACGTCAATCCCAAGGAATATATTTCTCATTGTAGAATTACCTACGACTACTACTTCGTAGATAAAGGGACAAATAGTTTCTCCTCTCCTGTTTTCAATCTCTTTCAGAGATTCATTGATGCCATTGATTAGCGTTTTCTGCAGTTCCATTAACCTTATTCCTCTTTCCTCCACGAGAAAATATTCATTTTTCTCCGTATTCACCATCGTATACGCAATGCGCGAGATAACGTCATTTCCATAGGAAATTTGAGGGTTGGTTTTGGCAATCGTTGCCAGAACGTTTCCATTCTCTAAATTTACTAAATCAAAGACCAAGGTTGTTGTGCCAACGTCAATTGCCAGACCATAAATTTTCCCGCGGTAATTATCCAATAATTCATTATTATGAAATACCTTTTTCTCTTTTTGGTAAACGGAAGGGGAGAGGGCTATTTTTCTCTCAGTTACCGTTTTTAAAATTTCGTATTTACCAAATTCCTTAATCAGCACTTTCATATCCTTGACGTCTTTGATTATTCTTGCCTGGCAGGCCAATCTTTCTTCCGAAGGAAGCAAGAATTTTTTCTCGGCCTCGGTTAATTTGCCTAAATTTTCCTTACCTTTTCCTATTCTTACCCTGCATCTTCCGCAGGTGCCTTTACCGCCGCATTCTGAATTTATCTGTAGATCTAACTCCCGCAAATGCTCTAAAATAGTCAGTCCCCGATGGAGAGGAATTCCTTCCTTTCCCTTCTTATACTGAGGAAAATAAATCTTACACATTTTTTTCTCCTGATATTACGACAAAGCCACCTTTGCCATATCCTTCTAAAGGCACTTCTATTGTTTTAATCTTCTCCGGAAGATTAAAGATTGTCTGGTAAAAAGAAAATTTGCCGAACTTATTATCTTTAAGTAATTTTGCGATTTCCTTTACCGAAAAAAAGTTTGCCTCTTTGTAAAATATGCTTTTTTTCTCTTGATAAAATTTACCTAAAAAACTATTCTTATCAACGATGCCCAGAATAATTCTTCCCTTATCCTTGAGAACCCTGTTTGCTTCCGATATTACCTTCCCTGGTTTTTTAACAAAACATATAGTGATAGTAATCAGAATATAATCAAATTCTTCATTCTTGTAGGGAAGATTTTCACCGTTGCCAATCTGTACATTTATTCCCCGACTTTTAGCAATAGTTGCCATTTTAGTTGAGGGGTCAATGCCATCGGATATACCCAGAGTGGAAGCAAATCTTCCCGTACCCACGCCAATCTCTAATCCTTTACCTTTCTCATGCAAAACCTTTTTTATTGCCTCAATCTCAGAAAGATAAGCGAATTTATACTCATCATACCAGTTGTCATACCTTTTCCAGTATTGGTCAAAGATGTTCTTCATATACTGGCTACTTCTATTTTAGGTTTAACAGTAACCTTTGATTTTATTGAATTGGAGATAAGACAGTTTTTCTCAGATAGAGCAATAAGGTCTCTGGTTTTCTCAATGTCATTTGCCGATTTTACTGAAATCACAGGGATAACCTCAACGCAAGAAAAAATAAGACCCCTTTCGACTTTTTCTAAAATACCCTCAGCCGAGCTTTCATAGCTCAGGAATTTGACATTTTCTCGCCCGGCATAATACAAAAATGTGTTCATAATACAGACATTAACTGAAGCAACAAAGAGCTCTTCCGGTGTCCAGATGTTAGGATGTCCTCTAAACTCAGGTGGAGTAGCCACCTCAATCGTTGGCTTGCCAATGGACAAAAGTAATCCCTTCCTCGCTTCTACCCATTTTAGATTTGTGCGGTAGATAAATTTCTTGGGTTTCGCTCTTATTTCATCCATAATTTTTTAACCAAGCGGGCAGGTTCCTGTGGGGCAACTTGGCGCTGAGGAACTGCCGCTGGACGAACTTCCAATCCCAAATGATGCCAATACCTTTTCAATATTTTTACTGCCACATTTCTGACATTTTAACTCTGCCTTCTCCGCAGTAACCCCAATTAATAAATCAAACTTTTTACCACAGTCCTTACAGATATAGGTAAAAACCGGCATTTCTTCTCACCTCCCTCCTATCTCCTTCAAATAATCTCTCGCAGATATTGCGGCAATCGTTCCTTCCCCGCAGGCAACAGCTATCTGGCGCACCTTCTTTGCCCGCACGTCACCTGCTGCATAGATACCCGGGATTGAGGTTTCCATATCCTCGTTCGTTTTAATGTATCCGGCACCGTCCAGTTCGACAATACCTTCTAAGAATTTGGAATTTGGTAAAAATCCTGCGGAGATAAAGATGCCTGCGGTTTCAATTTTCTTCTCCTCATTGGTCTCTTTATTCTTGACGATGATAGCATCAACAAAATTTTTCCCTTTGATGGAGACAGGAATATAGTTCAGTAAAAGTTCTATCCTTTTATTTTCTTTTAATCTTTCCTGCAGTATTCTTGTTGCCCGTAATTCATTTCGTCGGTGCACCAAAATTACTTTCCGTGCAAATCGAGTCAAAAATAATGCTTCTTCTGCAGCCGCATCTCCTCCACCAATAACCACTACGTCCTTATTCTTAAATAAAGGACCGTCACAGGTGGCGCAGTAAGAAACGCCTTTACCACGAAGTTCGGACTCTCCGGGAATATTTAACATTTTAGGAATGCTACCCGTTGCCACGATTATTGCATAAGTAGAGTAGTTCCCCTTATTTGTTTCTACCTTTATTTTCTTTTCGGTTGCCTCGATTCTCTTGACCTCCTCGAATTTATTAATCTTTGTGCCAAATTTCTCTGCCTGTTTCTTGAAATTAGCAATCAAATCCATCCCCTTGATGCCATCTGCAAAACCGGGATAATTTTCTATTAAGTCGCTAATAGCAAGAAGGCCTCCGCATAACCCTTTTTCCAATAAAAGAGTTTTTAGTTTTTCCCGTGAGGTATAGATTCCTGCGGTAAGCCCTCCGGGTCCGCCACCAATGATAATTACATCGTAGACATCACTCATAAAATATTATCCAGTTTTTCACTGATTATTTCTTTAGGAACTGCGCCAATTATCTGGTCAACAACTTTTCCTTCTTTGAAGATGAGAAGCGTAGGAATACTCATAATTCCGTAGCGAGTTGCAATGTCACGGCATTCATCCACGTTCAGTTTACAAAATTTTACCCTTCCCTTATATTCTTCAGCAACTTCTTCCACTATTGGCGCTACCATTAAGCAGGGCTGACACCAGGGAGCCCAGCAGTCGACCAGCACCGGCAGTTCCGAATTTATTACCTCTTCCTCGAAACCGTCTGCATTTAACTCGATTACTTCAGCCATTTTTACCCTCCAATTAACTTTTTAATGTCGTTTTCAAAAACTCCTTTTGTTTTGTAACCAATGTATTTTTTGTAAATTTTACCCTCCTGGTCAATGACAAAAGTAGTCGGTATTCCTGGGATAGGACCATACTTTCTGTAAGTTGCTTCATCGCAGAGGAGAACAGGGTAATTCATTTTATATTTTCCGGCAAAGGATATTATCGCTTTTAATCTCATTCTACTACAGGTTATTCCAATTATCTGAACTCCTTTATCGCCCCACTCTTTCTGTAATTCCACAAAATCAGGAATCTCCCTTCTACAAGGAGGGCACTCGGGAGCCCAGAAATCCAGGATGATTACCTTGCCTTGGTAATCGGAAAGATTCACCTTTTTTTGAGAAAGATTGAGCAAACTAAAATCTGCCGCTTTTTCTCCTATTTCTGCAGCGTAAACTATACCGCTTGCTAAAACCAACCCAAAAACAAATACTTTCCAATATTTAATCATTTTTTTCTCCTTAAACCCAAAATCTTCCTGCCTGAATCAAGAAATACTCGGCCATAGCCAGCATTACCCAACCCATTCCCTTCTTGATTACGACCATCCATTTCCCGGATTTGGGTAAGGCTGTTAAAAATCCTGTAAACGTTCCCAAAACTATAAGCAAAGTGCCCATACCCAACGAATAAACAAAAAGTAAAAGTGTGCCGAATACTACCCTTTGTCGTGAAGCAACATAGGTTAAAAGTGTCCCCAGGACTGGTGCCGTGCAGGGGGCAGCGATAAATCCCGAGGTCAAACCTAATAAGAAAGCCCCGAAAAACCGTTTTTTTCCTTGCCCTGATTTTTTTCCCTGGAGAAATTGTGGAAGGCGAAACTCATATAACCCCAGCATAGAAAGTCCCAGGAATAAAATTATATTGCCAACCACTAAATAGGTCCAGGGAGAACTCTGGATTTGACCAAACATCATTCCGGTCAATGAGGCAATTGCCCCCAGAGCAGAATAGGTTACGGATAATCCCAGAACAAAAAAAGATGAGAGTACAAATCCTCTGCCTTTAGACCTTTCGCCTCTTCCTCCCACATAAGCAACCAACAAAGGAATCAAGGGATAGAAGCAAGGAGTAAGTGAGGTCAATAAACCACCACCATAGGAAGTTAGCAATGGAATGAGAAAACCTTTACCCATATATTGCTGTAGAAGATTGGAGAAATTCATTTTATCTTTTTGATTCCGGTCAATATTGCCGGACCTTCCTCGGATAAAATTGCGCTCATTATGTTTTTAAAACCTGCTCTTTTCATCATTGTTTTTATTTTTTCTGCAGTGAAGTAGTTCTCCCCCCATAATTTGTCGGCAAGAGTTCCTTTAATGAAATCTACAATAACCATTTTACCATCTTCTTCTAAAATTTTAAAAACCTCTTTTAAGGATTGAAAAGGAGCAGAAAATTCATGTAAAGCATACATACTTACTGCAGCAGAAAAAGTTTCCTTTATAAAATTATTTAGATGGGAAACATCTCCCTTAATGCATTTCACTGAATTTTTCTCCTTTATAATTTCTTCCTCTAAGTTCAGGTCAACTCCGACTACATTGCTTTTGCCTTCTTTAGCCAGAAAAGAGGTTAATTCACAATTGCCGCAACCCATATCTAAAATCTTTCCTCTTCCTCTAACCTCTTTCAATATTAACTTGAATGTTCTTTTTTTCAGTCCATCATAAAAATTGTCTTCCATAATTTTTATACTGTTACCACCATCGTCCCCGCTCCTGATAGACCTTAATGAAATTTTCAATCGTGCGGTCATAGGTCTTTTCTACATCATCAGGAAAGAAACAGGCCGGCAGTTCCTCCCGTTGCCAATGATATTGGATACATTCGCAGCATAGCCCTTTTTTGTCGCAGGGATAGGTGCAATTACATCTAACCTTATTTTCTTGTACCTTACATTCTGACATACTTTTCTCCCCTTTATCTTTCAGCACCCATTTTTCGCATTTTCTCCAGTTCTTCAAATGTAAGTTCAGCCACAGTCCTCTCAAATTTAAAGAAATTAGTACTTCTTTTAAGACACATCTGTTTTTCGCTCTCGCTGGTGAAGTGTTTCATATATCCTTTAACCTTTTCCACGTTTGCTTCCACTTCCTCCGGTATTCTTTCAATGTCGTGTTTTACAGCGTGCTCCGGGCATACCTCATGACATTTACCACACCGGATACACTTGTCCATATCTATCTCTGCTTTTTCATTCTCCATTGCTATGGCATCTACTGGACACTCTTCAACACATGTACCGCAACCTGTACATTCATTTTTATCTATCCATGGC
>DAOVNU010000112.1 GCA_030630065.1 bacterium
AAGCAGCCGCTTCCGTCGGACAAAGCCAGTTGATGCGGGTTTACGAACGGCTGTTTAAAGAAAGAGGACTCGTTGTGGGTCAAATTCTCCTTACTAAAGACGTCCTCATTAAAAAACAACGTTACCTTAACGTTCGTAGTACGTTTTCTTCCTTGTTTTCTTCTGGAGTTATTCCCATTATCAATGAGAATGACTCGGTGGCGGTGGATGAGATTAAATTTGGAGATAATGATACCCTTTCGGCTTTGGTCGCTAATCTGGTAGAAGCGGACTTGCTGATTATCCTCTCCGACGTTGACGGGTTTTATGCAGATTACCCCTCAAACGGTCGGCTGCTCTTTCAGATAAAGGAAATTTCTCCTGAGATTGAAAAACTGGCAAGAAGAACAAATTCCTCTAAAAGTATCGGCGGGATGACTACCAAAATAGAAGCGGCTAAAACCGTTACCAAAAAAGGGAAGATGATGCTCATTGCCAACGGCAAAAGAACGGGGATTATTAAGGAGATTTTTGCGGGTAAAAAGGTAGGAACAATATTTTTACCAAAATGACACGAAGTGTCACCCTGAACACAGTGAAGGGTCTCACGCTTCATTGAAAAGAGAGATTCTTCACCTTTGGTTCAGAATGACAGATTCAATTAATTCGTGGTTAGGAATATGCGTAGTTTAAAACAGGAAATTTTGTTGATGGGGAAACAAGCCAGGGAGGCCTCCCGTTTAATAGCGGAAAGTTCTCTGAGTTTGCGCAACAAAGCACTTCTCTCAATTGCTCAGGAGTTGAGGAAGAGGAGGACTTTGATTCTCAAAGAGAATAGAAGGGATATTGAATTTGCCCGGAATAAAGGGCTTTCTTCCGCTTTCCTGGACCGACTCAAATTAAATAATGCCCGGGTAGAGAAGATGATCGAGATGGTAATGGGGGTCCAAAAATTACCGGAGCCACTGGGTAAAATCCTCTGGGAGATAAAAAGACCGAATGGTCTTCTCGTTAAAAGGATTAGTGTGCCCATCGGAGTGATTGGTATCATCTATGAATCCCGACCGGACGTTACGGTTCAGGCAACAGCGCTTTGTTTGAAGGCAGGTAATTGCATAATCTTAAAAGGTGGGAAAGAGGCCTATAATTCCAATCTTGTTTTAGTTAATATTTTACAGGGGGCAATCAGGAGATGCAATCTCCCTGAATTTTGCCTTCAAATTGTCAGGAGCACCGAAAGAAAAGCGGTTAAATATGTTCTCTCTTTGAATAATTACCTTGACCTTATTATTCCCCGGGGAGGCGACTCCCTGATTAAAATGGTCAGCGATAATTCCCGGATTCCGGTGATTAAACATTACAAAGGAATATGCCACACCTACGTGGATAAAAAAGCGGATTTAAAAAAGGCAATATCCGTTACCTTTAATGCCAAGATGCAAAGACCCGGAACTTGCAACAGTACCGAGACCTTACTTGTGCATCAAAAAATTTCTCGCCTTTTTCTCCCAAAAATAATTAAGAAATTAAAGGCAGCGGGATGTGAAATTCGCGGCTGTCAAAGGACTCTGAAGGTTTACCCGGGAATTAAAAGGGCAAAAAAAGAGGATTGGAACACAGAATACCTTGCTCCGATTCTCTCCGTTAAAGTAATGAATTCCTTAAAGGAAGCGATAGAACATATTAACCTTTATGGAACAGGTCATTCGGATACCATTATTACCGAAGACAAAAGAGCGGCAGCAGAATTTTTAAAAAAAGTCGACTCGGCGGCTGTCTATCTAAATGCCTCTACCAGATTTACCGACGGAAGTGAGTTTGGACTGGGTGCGGAAATGGGGATTAGTACCGATAAGATTCATGCCCGGGGTCCAATGGGTCTTGAGTCCCTAACTTCGTATAAATACGTTATTCACGGAAATGGTCAGCTCAGAGAATAGTAAGGGGATTGGTATTTTTGGCGGAACCTTTAATCCGATTCATCTGGGGCATTTGATTATTGCCGGGAAAGTGAGGGAATCCCTGAATTTAGAAAAAATTATTTTTGTTCCCGCACGTTATCCTCCGCACAAAAGAGCACCTGAGATTGGGGGGTTGCATCGCTACCGGATGGTAAAATTAGCCATCTCTGACAATTCTTATTTTGTTGCTTCTAAGATAGAACTGGAACGGGAAGGTAAATCCTACACCATAGATACGGTTAATGCCTTGAAAAAAATCTATTTGCCGGAAAAGGATTTTTATTTTATTCTTGGTCTTGACGCCTATTTAGAGACAGGTTCCTGGAAGGAGATTGAAAAATTGAAAAAATTAATCAGGTTTGTGGTGGTGAAGAGAAGTATCATTCCGAGTGAAACGAGGAATCTCTCTTTCAAAGATGTGAAATTTTTCGACTTAGAACCGATTGGTATCTCATCCAGTGAAATCAGAAGTAGAATAAAAAAGGGGAAATCTGTTCATACTCTCCTTCCGGATAAGGTAATGGATTATATTCAACAACATCATCTTTATGAATGAAATTATGGAATTAAAAACTGAATTAAAAAAGTTGGCTGAAGATGCCTCACTTGCTTTAAAAGAGGCAAAAGGAAGGGAAGGATTAGAAAATCTTAGAATTGCCTATTTAGGAAGAAAAGGAGCCCTTACCAGGATTTTAGGAAAGATGAAAAATCTTTCCCTGGAAGAAAAAAAGACGGTAGGAAAACAGGCAAATGAGTTGAAGAAGCAATTAGGAGAGAGTTTTAAAGAAAAACTTCTTCAATGCAAAGAGAAAAAAGTGACTGAAAAGATTGACATAACTTTACCCGGGATAAAACCAAAATTAGGCCATCTTCACCCGATTACCCTCATTAGTAATGAAATGAAAGAAATTTTTAAAGGGCTTGGTTTTGACTTTGTTACCGGACCAGAGATTGAGAATGAATACTATAATTTTGAGGCCTTGAACTTTCCCGAAGAACATCCGGCAAGGGATTCCTTTGATAGTTTCTATTTAGCCCCTAACATTCTTTTGAGAAGCCATACCTCTCCGGTTCAGATTCGCACTATGGAGAAAAGAAAGCCGCCTCTGCGCATTATTACCACTGGCAGATGTTTTCGCCGTGATGCCATTGATGCTTCACACTTTCCTGCTTTTCACCAGATGGAGGGTTTAATGGTTGGTGAGAGAATCAGTTTCTCTCATTTAAAAGGGGTACTGACCTATTTCCTGCGTAAAATTTTTGAGCCGGATATTGAAGTCCGTTTTTCGCCTTCTTATTTCCCTTTCACGGAACCGAGTGCTGAAGTGAGTATTTCTTGCCCTTTCTGTAGCGGGACCGGATGCGGCAGCTGTGGCCACAGCGGCTGGATTGAAATCCTGGGCGCAGGAATGGTTAATCCTGATGTTTTCAAAAAGGTGAACTATGACCCGGAAAAATTTACCGGTTTTGCTTTTGGGATGGGGATTGAGCGGATTGCGATGTTAAAATATAAAATCTCTGACATCAGGGATTTTTGGGAGAATGACTTAAGATTTTTGGAACAATTTTAGGAGGCTCGGAAAGCTTTCATAGCCAATGGTAAGTTGCTCCGCATCTACGCTACGGCGGATACAAATCCGCCTCC